>DATBCP010000268.1:0-5655 GCA_036270435.1 Rhizomicrobium sp.
CATCCGGTCGAGTTTAAGATGTACTATTCGGTCTGATGGCCAGGTCGCGCGTTCGTACGCTGTCGCTACGAACGGGCTAGCAGGCATGACAGGTTCCAAGGAAAGGGCGCAGCGCAAGCTGCGCCCTTTTGTTTTCGACTCGCGATTTTGCGGCGTTGTTCAATTGCGCTAGACTTGACACATGGCGGATGAAATCCCGACCCTGTCACACTGGCTTGGCGGCCCGGAGAAGCTCAAAGCGCTGACAAAACGCTTCTACCAAAAGGTGCCTGAGGACCCGGTTCTGGCCCCGATATTCGCCGGCATGGACCCGCATCATGCCGAACATGTCGCGGCATTCGTCACCGAGGTATTCGGCGGAGGCCAGGACTACAGCACCGTGCGTGGCGGACATGCCCATATGATCGCCCGTCACCTGGGGCGGCGCCTTACCGAACTGCAGCGGCGGCGCTGGATGGAGCTGATGCTGGAAACGGTGGATGAAGAAGGGTTGCCCAGCGATCCGGAATTCCGCGCCGCCTTGATTGGCTATCTGGAATGGGGCACCAGGCTTGCGGTGTTGAACTCACAAGATGGGGTTGGCGAACCCGATCCCACTACCCCGATGCCCAAATGGGGTTGGGGACCGCCTGGCGGTCCCTGGATGGGCTGACCGTTCAAGCCGCCGCGGCCGTCTTTACTTCGGTCTGCCGGATCGGCAAGGAGACAAATACCGAGCAACCTCGGCCGAACTCGCTTTCCAGCCAGGCACGTCCGCCATGCAGCTCGGCCAGCCCTTTGACCAGCGCCAAGCCCAAGCCGGTGCCGCCCGCCTGGCGGTCGAACCGGTTGTCCACCTGGCTGAAGGGCATGAAGACAGTCCCTAGCTTGTCGCGCGGAATGCCGGGGCCGTTGTCGCGCACCATGATCTGGAAGTCGCCATTGGCGGCACGGCTGCCCACCACTTCGATGCGACCTCCGCTGGGCGTGAACTTCACCGCATTGGACACCAGATTGATCAGGATCTGCTTCACCGCCCGCTCGTCGGCGATCAGCGGCGGCGCGCCGGGGTCCACAGTGATCGCCAGACTCTGGTCCTTTTCGCGGGCCTTGGTGCTGATCAGCTTCAAGGCAATGTCGAAGACGCGAACCGGGTCCAGCGCATGGGGTGCGATATCCATGCGGCCGGCCTCGATCTTGGCCACGTCCAGCAGGTCGTTGATCAGGGAAAGGAGATGCGCGCCCGAAGCATGGATATCGCCGGCATAATCGCGATAGCGCTGTGAGCCGACGGGGCCGAAACATTCCTGGGCGATGATTTCCGAAAAGCCGAGAATGGCATTCAGGGGCGTGCGCAGCTCATGGCTCATATTGGCCAAAAAAGTGGTCTTGGAGGCGTTGGCGGTTTCCGCCTCGAAGCGTTTTTTCAGTGCTTCGTCGCGGGTCTGCTCAAGCTCGTTCGCCATGTCCTCGACCTTGAAGCGCAGGCGGGCGTCTTCACCCATGCGCAGCACCAAGGGGCGGCCGGTGTACCACATTTGGAAGGCGACGAAGGGCGCCACAGCCCCCATCACAATATCGGGTACGGATTCGCCCGTCACGAAACGCGCCGCCGTCATCAGCGAAAGCGGCAGCAGGTTGGCAACGTACATCTTCATGTTGCTGCCGCGCGCCACCACCAGGCCGGCGATCACCGCCATGGTGCAAGCCGCCAGGAACATGTGGTTCAGCGCGTTGCCTTTTTCCCAGCACAGCCAGGGCAGCAATCCCCAGGCAACGCTGCCGAAAGCCTGGATCATGACAAAGCACTGCAGCCAGGAATCCACATCGCCTTCGCTGTCATTGTAATATTGGTAAGCCGTCGCCATCAGACCGCTGGCTGCCACCGCGGCGGTCACCGCCAAGGGCAGGAACAGGGTGAAGGCAAAGCCGACATGGCCGAAAACACCGGTGGAACAAAGGACGGCACAGGCCACCGCCCATAGGGGCGAGGTGATACGCATATTGCGCGCCGTCGTGGCGGCAAGCGCCAGCTGCGCCTTGAGGACGCGCGGATCGCTCTCCTGCTCCCTTGTCAGGAACCCAAAGACGGACACGCCAAAAACCTTCTCTCCACCGGGTCATTATGGTACCTCGCCCTTAATAATTGCTTTGATTTGCGCGATTCCACCCCCTGCGCTTTGCGCTCGCTTTTCATGGTTGAGGAAAAGTAAAAATGGGTGAAAGGCGTCCGATTCGGGGCGCTTACCGCGTTTGCGTTCACCCTTAGCTGCGCTTAAGACCTCATCATGGCCAAAAATACGCCCGACCTTTTCGATGCCTCCGCTTCCGCTTCCAAGGCCTACACCGCCAAGGACATTGAGGTTTTGGAGGGATTGGAACCCGTGCGCCGCCGCCCGGGCATGTATATCGGCGGCACCGACGCCAACGCCATGCATCACCTGGCGGCGGAAATCATCGACAATGCAATGGACGAGGCGGTGGCAGGCCACGCCACCCGCATCGAGCTGGAGCTCAAACCGGACAATGTGCTCACGGTACGCGACAATGGCCGCGGCATGCCGGTGGACCCGCATCCCAAATTCAAGAACAAGTCGGCGCTGGAAGTGATCATGACCACCCTGCATGCCGGCGGAAAGTTCGACGGCAAGGCCTATGAGACCTCGGGCGGGTTGCATGGTGTGGGCGCATCCGTGGTCAACGCCCTGTCGGAATGGGTTGAAGTGGACGTGGCGCGCGACAAGCAGGCGCACAAGATGCGCTTCGAACGCGGACACGCCGTCGGCAAGCTGAAAAACCTGGGAGCCGTCAACCGCCGCGGCACCATCGTCACCTTCAGGCCCGATACCAAAATCTTCGGCGATGCGCAGTTTTCGCCCGCCCGCCTGCACCGCATGGCCAAGTCCAAGGCCTATCTGTTCCGCGGCGTGGAAATCCGCTGGTCCTGCGATCCTTCGCTGATCAAGGATGAGACGCCGGCGGAAGACGTGCTGAAATTCCCCGGCGGATTGCAGGATTTCCTGCAAAGCGAAGTCGGCAAGGCCCAGACCGTCACCACCCGCGATTTTTCCGGCCGCACCGAGAACAAATCCAAGGAAGCGGGTCGCGGCGCGGTGGAATGGGCGGTCACCTGGGCGCCGGCCCGCGACGCCTTCACCCGTTCCTATTGCAACACCATCCCCACGCCCCAGGGCGGCACCCATGAACAAGGCCTGCGCAACGCCCTGACCAAGGGCTTGCGCGCCCATGGCGAACGGGCGAACAACCGCAAGACGAGCCTGATCACCGCCGACGACGTGATGGACGCGGCTTGCGCGGTGCTGTCGGTGTTCATCCGCGAGCCGGAATTCCAGGGCCAGACCAAGGACAAACTGTCTTCACCCGACGCGCTGCGACTGGTGGAGAATGTGGTGCGCGACCATTTCGACCATTGGCTGGCTGAGCATCCGGCGGAAGCCGACAAGCTGCTTGGTTTTGTCATCGATTGCGCCGAAGAGCGGCTGAAGCGCCGGCAGGAGAAGGAAGTCAGCCGCAAAGCCGCGACCCGCAAGCTGCGGCTGCCAGGCAAGCTGGCCGATTGCAGCAACGATGCGGCGGCCGGCACCGAGCTTTTCCTGGTGGAAGGCGACTCGGCCGGCGGGAGCGCCAAGCAGGCGCGCGATCGCGCCACCCAGGCGATCCTGCCCCTGCGTGGCAAGATCTTGAATGTGGCCGCCGCCGCCGCCGGCAAGCTGCAACAGAACCAGGAACTGTCGGACCTGGTGCAGGCGCTGGGCTGCGGCACCGGCGCGAAATATGACGCCAGCGCCCTGCGTTATGAGCGCATCATCATCATGACCGATGCCGATGTCGACGGTGCCCATATCGCTTCCCTGCTGCTGACGTTCTTCTATCGCGAGATGCCCGGCCTGATCGACGACAACCGGCTGTTCCTGGCCATGCCGCCGCTCTATCGCCTCACCCAGGGCGGCAAGACCGTCTATGCCCGCGACGATGCCGACCGGGAGCGCATCCTTAAGAGCGAGTTCCGCAGCAACGCCAAGGTGGAAGTGTCGCGCTTCAAGGGCCTGGGCGAGATGATGCCGGCACAGCTCAAGGAAACCACCATGCGGCCCGGCCATCGCACCCTGTTGCAGGTTCACATCCCGAGCGACGACGGCAACAAGACCGAAAACCTGTTCGAGCAGCTGATGGGCAAGAAACCGGAACTGCGTTTTCAATTCATCCAGGAGAATGCGGAGTTTGCCCGGGAAGCGGTTGACGTTTGAACACCGCGCTTGCGGCCTTTATCTTGGTCGCTCCGCCTTTCGGCTACGCTCCCCCAGAGTTTGCCAAAGAGGCGGTAAACATCTGATAATCGCGCCGGCCGACCGGACGCAGGAGCCAAGATGGACAACCAGACCAAGGAAGCGTTGGAAGCTGCCGTATTCCGCCGGCTGGTGGCGCATCTGCGCCAACGCACCGACGTGCAGAACATCGACATGATGATCACCGCCGGCTTTTGCCGAAATTGCCTGGGGGACTGGTACCGCGAGGCGGCCGCCGAGAAGGGTATCAACCTCGAGAAAGAAGAAGCGCGCCAGACGGTCTATGGCATGCCCACCGAGGAATGGAAGGCCAAACACCAGAAGGAAGCGACGTCGGAGCAGAAGGCCGCTTTCGCTGCCTCCCAAAAGCATCACTAGCCCGCCGGAACTGGGATTTTCGTCACCAGCAAGGTGCGGTCGCCGCCCCTAAGCGGCACCGCCCAGGAGGGGCGCGCCTGCAAAAGCTTTGCGTCTTGCGGCGGCAGACCATGGCGGAAAGCAACCAGCATCAGGTCAAACGGTTCGGAAGAGTCCAGCGCCAACGTAATGCGCGTGTGGGTGCAATCCGGCGTGCCGCAACTGATGAACAGGCCGGCGGACGGCACGGCTGAGGTGATCCCGCCGATCGTTACCGCACGCAATTTGGCTTTGGCAGGCACGATCATGTCTATGCCGTCTCCGTCCGCGTTCACGTCCAGCGTGATGCTGTCCCTATTGCGCGCGACGCTTGCCTGGGGCGCTGGATGATGCGCCGTGCCGGCCGAAGCCGCATATCCGCTTGTCACCCCCAGCAAGCGTTGCGGCCGGCCGGAAAAATCTGCCGCCGCGCGCAAGCTTTCCGGCAGATGCGCAACCGGATCGGCCAGCCACCAGGCTTTGCCGCCGCTTTCGACAGTGGCGAGATTGAGAGGCTCCGGCTGGGTGCTGCTATAGGCCGGCCGCATCCCCGCCACCGCCGCCAGCAAAACCGCCAACCCCAGGCACGCAAAGGCGCAAACACCTAGACCACGCGCTTTTGCCAGCAGCGGCAGCAGGGCGATCAGGCCGAACGCGGCCGTTATCATGAACAGCGGATGCAGGCTGAGCCCCATGATGGCTTCGCTGCCCTGGTTGAAGGGCAGCCAAACCACCAGCGCCGCAACCGTGGCGGCAAGCAGGAAAGGTCCATGCCCGCGACCCAACAGCAGCAGCGGGCCCGCCACCACAGAGGGAAACAGGAAATAGGGCACGACACCCGGCGCCCAGATGGCGCAAACCACCGCCAGGCCGGCAAGCCACAGCCAGCTGGCTGCGGCATTCGCGGCTCGCGCCGTCAGCAGCGCGATGCCAAAGGCGCCGAGCGCCAATGACAGGCGCAAGGCGAGCGGAT
>DATBCP010000269.1:0-4429 GCA_036270435.1 Rhizomicrobium sp.
CACCTCTGACTGTCTGTCCGGGCATTCGTGAGGGACTGGCTCGTATCCATTTGATCCGGCTCACGGGGCGGTCCAGCCTTCTGAGCCGTCCAACAATTCATTCGGTTCGCTAGGCGAGCCGAATGAATGCGAAGCGTGCAGTCGTGGGAATTCTGAGAACAGGCGGGGGCCATCATGCGTAAAATCATCGCCGCCAATTTTTTGGCATTCTCTTTGACTGCGTCCGCCATGGCGCAAACATCTCTGCCGCCGGTTCCCGCGCCCCAGGCTGTCCCCAAGCCGGCGCCGGTCACCAAGGGCCCCTACGCGCCACAGGCCTTGTTGCCGGGCGGCATTGTCATGCCTCTGTTTCCGGCAAATTCGCCTTACCTCAATGCCAAGCGCATTCATGAGGTCGAGGAATACACCATGGACCCCGCCGTGCCCGGCCGGGTGCAGCGCATCGTCAACATCCACAATCCCTCCATCGAAGTGCATTTCGCCGGTGCCAACAACAATACCGGCACCGCCATAATCCTGGCGCCCGGCGGCGGGCACCAAACTTTGGTGGTAGGGCTGGAAGGCGCAGATCCGGTGCCCTACTTTTTTCAATACGGCATCAACACCATCATTCTGCGCAACCGGCTGCGCCGCGATGGTTATGATCCAAAGACCGATGAGGTCTATGACATCCAACAAGCCATTCGTACGGTGCGCGCCCATGCCGCCGAATGGCACATCGATCCGCACAAGATCGGCATCATGGGTTTTTCCGCCGGCGCCGAGCTGACAATGGGGGCGGCCATTCAATATCCCGACTTCGACCGCAAAAATTCCGCCGCCAATGATCCGCTGGCAGGAACGACGTCACGGCCGGATTTTGTCGCGGCGATCTATCCGGGTCCCTCGCTCTTCACCCCCGCACAAGTCGCCAAAGCCGGCACGCCGCCGATCCCCAAGGATGCGCCGCCTTCATTCGTTGCGGGCGCGGGATGGCAGGACAAGGTTCATGCCGTTTGGGCGGACGAATATTTCGCTGCCATGCTGAATGCCGGCATCCCCAATGTGGAGATACACATCTATGCCCGCGGGGTGCATGGTAACGGACTGGCCTACCGCGATTTCACCGGCGAAGGCAGCTGGCAGGATCGCTTCATCCATTGGCTGCGCGATTTGGGTTTCTTCGAAAAGCCTGGCGTGGAAACTTTGGCGGCCAAGGACGTGAGCGCCTTTGTGGCGCAGCCCGCCGCGGCAGCCACGCCATGACCAAGGACGAGATCACAACATGGGCGCTGGCCAATGGCTGGCAGATGATCGACGGCGTCCCCAGCCTGACCAAACCCACCGCGCCCCATCCCGCTATTGTGCGGCTCATACTCAAGGCCACAGTCGCCAGTGTGGAGATCAAGAAACCCGCCGGAAAGTGGGAGAAAATCGCCAGCCAGAGCTATTCCAAGATCCAGGCGGATCCTGAGACCGGCATGCCGGACGGCTTGGGATTCGGCACCATTTCCGGTCTTACCTTGTTGATGCGGGACAACAAGGACCGTCAGATGTTCGCGGGCCTGAAGTCGCCCCGATAAAAAAGGCGACGCGTAAGCGCCGCCTTGCTCCGAAAGCCCGGTGCGGAAACCTTGGCCGCCAAGGATGTGGCGGCGTTCGCGAAGGCGCCCGCCAAAGCCGTTGAGCAAGCGCTCTGCGGCGGCAGATGACAATCGGCCGCACATCGATGCGCGTCGCGCCCTGTGCATTTCACAAATCCGTCGCGCGACTTTTGTCTTTCCGTCTTGCGACGCCCCTACGTACGCCGTTCGCGCGTAACTCGCATTGCCTAACGGGGGTTCTCCATGATCAGGTCTCTGCGCTCGTCGCTCCGGCGCGCGCTTTTCGTCACCTCCGCTTTCAGCGCGCTGCCGCTGGCAGCGACAGCGCAGACGCTGGCGCCTTCCGATCAGGGCGGCGATGTGGAAACCGTCATTGTGACGTCGGACCGCGAGGCGACCAATTCGGCCGTCTCCATCAACAATGTCCAGGCGCAGAAGATATTGCCCGGCATCAGCCCGTTGAAGGCGATCCAGTCGCTGCCCGGCGTGCTGTATGCGACGGCCGATCCTTGGGGCAACAACGAGCAGAATGAATCCCTGGTGGTGCATGGTTTCACCACCCAGCAGCTGGGTTACACCATGGACGGTGTGCCGCTGGGCGACCAGCAATATGGGCCGTATAACGGCCTGTCGCCGTCGCGCGCCATCACCTCCGAGAATGTCAAGGCGGTGCGGCTGGAATCCGGCGCGGGTTCCTTGGGGGTTGCGTCGACTTCCAATTTGGGCGGCGTGATCGAGACCTTCTCCAGCGATCCCACCGAGAATTTCGGCGTGGATGTGCGCGGCACCGGCGGCAGCTATGACACGGCGCGCGCTTATCTGCGGTTGGATTCCGGCGATATCGGCGACGGCTTTGCCGGTTATCTCTCCTATCTTCATCAGAACCAGCGCGCCTGGGATTTCGACGGCTATCAGCATGGCGACCAGTTGAACCTGAAAGTGGTCAAGGCGAACGATGTCGGCCGTTTCACCTTCTATGCCGACTGGAATTCCAAGGTCGAGCCCAATGAAGACTCGATCTCGGTCGGCAACCAGCAGACCGCAGCCGGTCAGGGCTTTATTCCTTATACCCGCCCGTTCCTGTATCCCAACCTCTCGGCTGCCATCGCGAATGTGCTGACCAATCCCGCCCAGCCGGGCACGCCGCCGGCGGCGCAGGGCAACAATTTCTCCAACTATCACAGCGCCGCCCAGCGCGAAGACGCACTGACCTATGCCCAGTATGACTGGAATGTGATGCCCGACCTTACCTGGTCGAACCAGGTCTATTTCCATCACGTCACCGGCCGCGGCATCGTGGCGGGTCCGGTCAACAATGCCGGCTTGCCCGCTTTGTTTGCGGTCTATTTTCCCAGTCTGGTGGTGGGCGGGTCCTCCTCCTCGACCGGCAGCCTGACCAACCTCGTCAATCTGTTCGGCGGCGCGGGCTATGAAGTGCGAACCACCGAATACCGCATCAACCGTTTCGGGGAACGCACCACCTTGAACTGGAAGCTGGGCGACCACGATATCGAGTTCGGCGCCTGGTATGAGCGCAATGCCTCCAGCACGGGTCGCCGCTGGTATCCCTTTTCGGCCGCCAGCAACGACCGCACGCCCTATGATGTACCGCGCAATCCGCTCTTCACCCAGTATGACGTGTCGCTGCGCACCGACGACCTGCAATTCCACCTGCAGGATCAATGGCACATCCTGCCCAACTTGGTGTTACAGGCCGGGTTCAAGACCAGCTTGCAGACCGCGGGCAACCACGTCATCACCAACCAGGTCAACGCGGCCACCGCCGCGGTTCCCGTGGTCTTTCCCACCGGCACCATCGGCAGCAATGGCTGGTTCCTGCCGCAGGTGGGTGCCATCTGGGACGCGGACGATCATCTGCAGTTCTTCGCCAACATCCAGGAAAACTATCGCCAGACCATTCCCTATGCCGCGGGCAGCAATTTCTACGGCTCATCGCCGTTCAGCCTGGGCACCCAATCGGCCTTCGACACCTTCAAGACCACGGTCCATCCGGAACGCTCCTGGACCTATGAACTGGGCGTGCGCGCCCAATATGATCTGGATCTGGGCCCGCTGACCGGCCTTGACGGCCAGGTGAATTATTACCATGTGGACTTCCACAACCGCCTGTTCAATGTGGCGCCGTTCAACCTGTTCAATCCGCCGCCTTCGATCCTGGTCAATGTCGGCAGTGTGACCACCGATGGCGTCGACGTGGCCGCGACGCTGCACTTCGGCGAACATTTCCAGTTCTATGACGCGATCTCCTACAACAGCTCGGCCTACAGCTCGAATTACACCCAGGGTGCGACGGCGGGTGGTGTGCCGGTGGTGGTGCCGATCGCCGGCAAGCAGGTGCCGATCACGCCGGACTGGATGAACAAGTTCATCGCTTCGACCAACTGGGGTCCGTTCGAAGCCCAGGTCAATGGCGACTATGTCGGGCGCCGCTATGCCACCTATCTCAACGACATCGCCATTCCCGGCCAATTCCAACTCGGCGTGGAAGCCAGCTACACCTTTGACAATATCGGCATCGACGAGGTGAAGGCCCTTCGGATCAGCGGCAATATCCTGAACCTGACCGACGAGAAGGGCGTGGCGGATATCAATGTCCCCGGTTCGCCGGCTTCCGGCGGTTATAGCTACTATCCGCTGGCGCCGCGCATGTTCTTCGTGACGGTCGGCGCGAAACTCTGAACAGTCCCCCAACTAAAAGGCCGGCACCTTGCGGTGCCGGCCTTCTTTTTTGCCGAAGAACACAAACCCCACCTCCCCCAAGGGCGCGCGTAGCGCGCCACTGATGGGGGGCGAAGCGGCGCGAGCCACGGCGCGCGACAGCGCAG
>DATBCP010000270.1:0-4082 GCA_036270435.1 Rhizomicrobium sp.
CGCCCCGCGGCAATATGCGGTCCATGCTTCCCTTGATTCTGGCAACCCATTCTGGGTCTCAGGCCGCATATTGCCGCGGGGCGATTTAACAGGCTTTAAATAGGATTGGTGGACGCCCGTTAACTCTGCTTGCGCGTGACCTTCGCCCAAGCCATGTTCTTGCGCCATGGAGGACGCAAATATCGTGAAAATCGGCGGTTCCCGGATGGAAACGGGGGCGGACACAAGGCCCGATTTCCGGCCCGACTTCAGACATGTGAAGGACTGGATTTTCGACCTGGACAACACGCTCTATTGCGCCGGCAGCGGCATCTTCGCCCAGATCGAGGGCCGGATGACTGATTATGTCATGGCCTTCCTCAAGCTGCCGCGCGATGAGGCCTATGCCCGGCAGAAAGAATTGTTCCACCGTTATGGTACCACCCTGAACGGGTTGATGCGCGAGCATGGCGCCGCGCCGGACGACTATCTGCACTATGTCCATGACATCGACCTGTCGAGCCTTGCGCCGGACCGGGGCCTGGCCGACGTGATCGAGAAATTGCCGGGACGCCGCTTTGTCTTCACCAATGGCTGCCGCGACCATGCCGGCCGCATCCTGGAACGGCTGGGCATGACGGCGCTGTTCGACGAGGTCTGGGACATCCGCACCATGGGCTTTCAGCCCAAGCCGGAGATGGAAGCCTATCGCTGTGTGGTGGCGGCCTCCGGCATTGCCTGCGAACAGGCCGCGATGTTCGACGATCTGCCCCAGAACCTGGTTCCGGCCCGCGCCTTGGGCATGACCACGATATGGTTGAAAAGCGACGCGCCTTGCGGCAAGCACAGTCCGGTGGATGTGGCACCCGGCGATGTCGATCACCAGACCGACGATCTCACCCGCTTTTTGGAAAACATCAGGATTTGACCATGCGTGATTTGAGTGCCGTCATCGACGCGGCCTGGGACAAACGCGACCAGCTGGGGGTGACCAGCAAGGGTGCGGAGCGCGAGGCGGTGGAAACCGCCCTGGACGGGCTGGACAATGGCAGCTTGCGGGTTGCAGAAAAGATCGACGGCCAATGGAAGGTGCATGAATGGCTGAAGAAGGCCGTACTGCTCTCCTTCCGCCTGAATGACATGAAGCTGATTTCCGGCGCGCCGGACGAAGCGGTGTGGTGGGACAAGGTGGATTCCAAGTTCCTGGGCTGGGACGAGGCCAAGTTCCGCGCCGCCGGCTTTCGCGCCGTGCCAGGCGCGGTGGTGCGCCGCTCCGCCTTCGTCGCCAAGGGCGCGGTGTTGATGCCCAGCTTTGTCAATGTCGGCGCCCGGGTGGGCGAATCGACCATGATCGACACCTGGGCCACGGTGGGTTCCTGTGCGCAGGTCGGCGCGCATTGCCATATCTCGGGTGGCGCGGGCCTGGGCGGCGTGCTGGAGCCGTTGCAGGCCTCGCCCACCATCATCGAGGACAATTGCTTCATCGGCGCCCGCGCCGAAGTGGCGGAAGGCGTGATCGTGGGCGAGGGCAGCGTGCTGTCCATGGGCGTCTATCTGTCGGCCTCCACCAAGATCGTCGACCGCGCCACGGGCGAGGTGCATCTGGGCAAGGTGCCGCCCTATTCGGTCGTGGTGTCCGGTTCGCTTCCCTCCAATACGGGTCCCAATCTCTATTGCGCCGTCATCGTCAAGCGGGTGGACGAGAAAACCCGTGCCAAGACTTCGATCAACGAACTTCTGCTGGATTGATGCATATTGAACTAGACGCGCTGGCGCTGGCCCAGGCCCTGATCCGCCGCCCCTCGGTGACGCCGAAGGATGCGGGCGCGCTGGACGTGCTGGAAGCGGTGCTGAAGCAGCTGGGCTTTGCCACCCATCGCCTGCCCTTTGGCGATGTCGACAATCTTTATGCCCGGCTGGGCGATGCCGCGCCGCATTTGTGCTTTGCCGGCCATAGCGATGTGGTGCCGGTGGGCGAAGGCTGGAACGCCGATCCCTTTGCCGCCGAAGTGAAGGACGGCATGCTCTATGGCCGCGGCGCCGCCGATATGAAATCCGCCATCGCCGCCTTTGTCACCGCGGCCGCGCGGGTGGGACCGCCACATGGCTCGGTCAGCCTGCTGATCACCGGGGACGAAGAAGGTGTCGCGGTGAATGGCACCGTCAAGGTGCTGGAATGGCTGAAAGAGCGCGGCGAAAAAATCAACCATTGCATCGTGGGCGAGCCCACCTCGGCGGCGCATGCCGGTGACACGCTCAAGATCGGCCGCCGTGGCTCGATCAACTTCAAGCTGATGGTCAAAGGCGTGCAGGGCCATGTCGGCTATCCGCAAAAGGCCAAAAATCCCATCCCCGCCTTGGCCGAACTGGTCACCCAATTGGCGACCCACAGGCTGGACAAGGGGAGCGAGCATTTCGATCCCTCGACCCTGGCCTTTACCAGTGTGGATGTGGGCAATGACGCCACCAATGTGATCCCGGCGGAGGCGCGGGCGGCCTTCAACATCCGCTTCAACGACAAGCACACGCCGGAGAGCCTGACCAACTGGGTCAAGGACCGCGCCGCCATCATCGCGCAGGAATCCGGCTGCGAGATCACCGTCACCTCCCAGACCAGCGGCGTGTCCTTCCTCACCGCGCCGGGCAAGTTCACCCAGCTGATCAGCGACACCATTTCCGGCATCACCGGCCAGGTGCCGTTCTTCTCCACCAGCGGCGGCACCTCGGACGCGCGTTTCATCAAGAATGTCTGCCCGGTGGTGGAATTGGGCCTGGCGGGCGCCACCATGCACAAGGCCGATGAATGCGTGCCGGTGGCCGAAATCAAGGCCCTGACCGAGATCTATGCGGCGATACTGACGGCTTATTTCGCGAAGCCGCCGCTTTGAACCCGATCGGGATTTTCGATTCCGGCATGGGCGGGCTGACGGTGATGCGGGCGCTGAAAACGCGCCTTCGGTGCGAGTCCTTTGTCTATCTGGGCGACACGGCGCGGCTGCCTTACGGCACCAAGAGCGCCGACACGGTGACGCGCTATGCGGTGCAGGCCAGCGCCGCGCTGATGAAGCATGACATCAAGCTGTTGGTGGTGGCCTGCAACACCGCCAGCGCGGCCGCCCTGCCCACATTGGCCCGGACATTGGCGCCGCTGCCCGTGGTGGGCGTGATCGAGCCCGGTGCCGAAGCCGCTGTGGCGGCTGTGCCGCAAGGACCGATCGCGGTGATCGCCACCGAAGGCACGGTGAAGGGCGGCGCCTATCTCCGCGCGATCCAAAGCCGCGCCCCGCATATGCCGGTGGTGCAGCAGGCCTGTCCCCTGTTCGTGGCGCTGGCGGAAGAAGGCTTGCGCGACGGCCCCATCACCGAGTTGGCGGCGCACCGCTATCTCGATCCCCTGTTCGCCACCCTGCCGCAGCCGCGTGGACTGGTGCTGGGCTGCACCCATTTTCCGGTGCTGAAACAGACCATCGCCAAGATAGCGGGCCCGGGCATCGTGCTGATCGACAGTGCCGAGACCACGGCGGTGGCGGTTGAGACGATTCTGCGGGAGCGGTCTCTGCTTCATGCGGGTGAGGCACAGGCGTCACGCTTCGGTTCTTCCGTTTTTCTGGCGACCGACGCGCCCGGCCGCTTTGCCCATCTGGGCGAGATTTTCTTGGGCGAGCCGATTGATCCGGGAAGCGTGATGTTGGTGGATTTGTGAAAATCCATACTTATTGTCATTCCCGCGTAAGCGGGAATCCAACTTTGCCCTGAGCACAATATTTGAAGTTGGATGCCCGCTTTCGCGGGCATGACAAGATATTTTAGATCCCCTAATAATCCACCCGCACCAAATACAGCCCATCGGGCGGCGAGACCGGACCGCAGCGCGCACGATCTTTCGCGGCCAGCGCATCGGCAACATCGCGCACAGTCCATTTGCCCTCGCCCACCAGCTTCAGGGTCCCGGCAAAGGAGCGGATCTGGTGATGCAGAAAGGAGCGCGCGCTAGCCTCGATATGGATCTCGTCGCCGTGGCGGCTGACGTCCAGCCGGTCCAAAGTCTTGACCGGCGATTGGGCCTGGCATTCGGCGGCACGGAAGGTGGTGAAATCATGCTG
>DATBCP010000271.1:0-2435 GCA_036270435.1 Rhizomicrobium sp.
TCTTGAGCAACGCCAGGATGCAATTGAAAGCGCCAAACTAAATCCTGAAAAGAAGACGCGCCGGAGTCCGAGGCGGTAAGCGATGCGGCAGCGGATTTCCCGGACCCCCGGTTGCCTGCACGCCCGCCCCAATTCACAATCCCCCACATGCTGCACCCGGAACTGCCCATCATCTTCTGCCTGGTGGCGATCACCGCTTTTGCGGCGTTGGGCGCGCGGCGCACCCATATTCCCGATTCCATTTTCCTGGTGCTGGTGGGGCTGTTCATCAGCTTCATCCCCGGCATGCCGCGCATCGCGCTTCAGCCCAACCTGGTATTGACCCTGCTTTTGCCGCCGCTGCTCTATCGCGCCGGCGTCAATATGAGCTGGCGCGGCTTCAAGGCCAATCTCAGGGCGATCCTGCTTTTGGCGGTGGGGCTGGTGATCTTCACGACCATCGCGGTGGCGGGGGTCGCGCACTATCTGCTGGGACTGCCTTTGGCGGTGGGTTTTGTGCTGGGTGCCGTCGTGTCGCCGCCCGACGCGGTCGCGCCCATGGCGATCGCGCGGCGCTTCGTCCTGCCCCAGCGAGCCTTGACCGTCCTGGAAGGCGAAGGGCTGGTGAATGACGCGACCGCCCTGATCCTGTTCAGCTTTGCGATCATGGCCGTGACGGAGGGGACAGGCTTCTCGCTGGGCGCGGCGACCGGAGAGTTCCTTCTGATCGTGGCGGGGGAAATCGTCTGGGGCCTTTTCATCGGCTGGGGCGCGCTTTCTTTGCGCCGTTGGGCGTCCGATCCGCGGATAGAAATGGTCTTTGCCCTGCTGTCGCCTTTTGCCGCTTTTTGGGTGCCGGAAGGCCTGGGAGGTTCCGGTGTGCTGGCCACCGTGATCTGCGGGCTGTTCGTGAGCTGGAACGGCCCCCGTTTCATCTCGCCCGCCACCCGGCTGCAAGGCTTCTTCGTCTGGGACCTGGTGGTCTATCTGGTGGAAAGCGTGGTCTTCCTGCTGACCGGGCTGCAGGCCCGGGTGGTGGCCGATACGTTGGACCTGGGCCAATGGGAAAGCCTGGCCTTGGCTTGCCTTGCCGTATGCGCCGTGCTGATCGCGGTGCGGTTCATCTGGGTGTATGCGGCCACGTATGGCCCGCGGCTTTTGATACCCGTCCTGGCGCGCAAGGATCCCGCGCCTTCCTGGCAGAATGTGTTTGTCATCGCCTTTACCGGGATCAGGGGAGTGGTGTCGCTGGCGGCAGCGCTGTCCATTCCCATCATGGCGGACGGTGCCCCCTTTCCGCATCGCGGCCTGCTGTTGTTGATCACATTTTCCGTGATCCTGGTGACCTTGGTCGGCCAGGGCTTTTCCCTGCCCTGGGTGATCGCAAAGCTCGGCATCGCCCAAGTCGGCCAGCGGGAGGCCGATGAAGAAAAACAGCGCGAAATCGTCGCCCGCCTGGCCAGCATCGATGCCGCGCTGGCCAAGCTGGATTCCCTGGAAGCCGCAACGGCTTCGCCCGACACCGTGAGAGCCCTGAGGCGGCGCAGCGAAGACCGGCGGGCCTATTTTGTCGCCGCCTGCCGCGACCTGGGCGTGGGCGAAGTCAGCAATGCCGCCGCGGCCCTGCAACTGCAATTCGTCAATGCCGAACGCGCCAGCATCGCCGACCTTTATCACCGCGGAGAGATCAGCGACGAGGCCCGGCGGAGAATTGAGCGGGAACTGGACTTGGAAGATGCGCGGATCAGACACGCGGCTGAGAGCGGAGCAGCGCGGGCGTTGTAGGCGCGACCCATTTCTCAAATCGTCATGGCCCGGCTTGTCCGGGCCATCCATTTTTTGACCTGCGCGAGGTGTCCAAAATGGATGGCCCGCATTCGCGGGCCATGACAAATGGGAGGATGAGGTTAGAGGGAGACAGGCTTGCGCCACACCAGCATCCGGCTGGTGAGGATCTGCACCACTTCCCCGTTCTGATTCCGCGTTTCACTCTTCACCGTGATCATGCCGCGTTCGGGTTTGGAGCGGGACGGCTTGATCTCCAACACTTCGCTCTCGACCTGGAGCACATCGCCGGGCCTGGTCGGCATTGGCCATTGCAGCTCGCCACCCGCGCCGATCAGCCCGCCCGCGATCGGCATGCCGCTTTTGACCAGCAGCGACATGGTTATGGCCGCCGTGTGCCAGCCGCTGGCGGCCAGGCCGCGGAAGAAGCTGGCCTGGGCGGCGGCTTCGTCGAGGTGGAAAGGCTGCGGGTCGAACTGCCGGGCGAACATCTTGATCTGATCGGCGTCGATAGAATGGGTCTCGCTGCGAAAGCGCTGACCGACGGTGAAGTCTTCGAGATAGAGTTTTTCCATCCCACGGTTATAGCAAGTTGCTTTCCTGACCCCCATCCGTCGCGAGCCGCGGGTTTGCGAAGTCGCTCCGGCCGCTCGCCCAAGCTCGCGGCGTTC
>DATBCP010000272.1:0-2810 GCA_036270435.1 Rhizomicrobium sp.
CAGCTCCACGCCACAAGCATAAAGCTCGAACCGCTCCGCCACCCGTGGGTCACGCGGACTGACTCGTGCCAAAGCGGCTTCGCACACCGGATATTCATAGAGAATGCAAGGCCGTTCCGCGCCCAGCCGCGGCTCCACCCGAAGCGTCAGGATCTTGCTGAACATATCGGACCAATCGTCATCGTCCGAGACGGCGATGCCGCCGCGCCGCGCCCGCGACCGCAAGGCGCCCGCATCGCCTTCGCCGGAGGGCGACAACGTTGCAAGAAGATCGATGCCGGCAAAATAGGTGAAGGCTTCCACCACGGTCAGCCGGTCCGCCTCGGCACGGGGGTCGCATTCCATGCCGCGATGGGAGAAGGCGCCCGCCTCCGCCACGTCCGCCGCCAATCTCATCACCGCCAGCGTGTCGGTGATCACCGTGTCATAATCCTGGCGCGCGCGGTACCATTCCAGCATGGTAAATTCCGGCGCGTGCAGGCGCCCGCGCTCCCGATTGCGGAACACCCGGGCAAAATCGAAGATCCGCGTCTCCCCGGCCGCCAGCAATTTTTTGGCGGCGAATTCCGGCGAGGTATGCAGGTAAAGCGGCCGGCTTTGGCTGTCCGGGCCCATGAGCCGGGTTTCAAAGGCGTGGAGATGGGTCTCGTTGCCCGGAGACACGACCAGGGCGCCGCACTCGACCTCGGTGAAGCGCTGGGCCAGAAAATGCCCGCGAATAGAGGCCTTTATCGCCCCGCGCCGTATAAGCAGCGGCCGGCGGTCGGCATGGGTCTCGGGCGTCCACCAGGGCATTTGCGGTCTTCTCCAATGGTCGCACGGCCTGCGGAAAAATGCCGCCCTCACAGCATATTGCGCCCGGGCGGCATTTTTCCTGGCCGGTGCTCCGGGCCTCCCCTTGCCGCTTTCGGCATCAGGCTGCTAAAGACCCCCCAAAATCCCGTGATTTGAGAGGTTTTCCGTGGTTTCGGTTATCGCCAGCTCCGTGCGCAAAGGCAATGTCCTGGAAAAGGACGGCAAGCTCTATCTCGTCATCACCGCCGAGAATATCCATCCCGGCAAGGGCACGCCCGTCACCCATCTGGAGATGCGCCGCATCAGCGACGGGGTGAAGACGGTGGAACGTCTGCGCACCACCGACAGTGTGGAGAAGGCTTTTGTCGAACACCAGACCTTTCAATACCTGTACCAGGACGGCGAACAGTATGTGTTCATGCAGCCCCAGACCTTCGATCAATTGCATGTCGGACTGGATGTGGTGGGCGATGCCGCGCCTTACCTGACCGAGAATATGGACGTGCAGCTTCAGTTGTTCGAAGGCAACGCCATCTCCATCGAGATTCCCCAGCGCGCGATCTTTGAGATCGTGGAGACGGAGCCGGTGGTGAAAGGACAAACAGCCTCCGGCTCATTCAAACCTGCACTTCTGTCCAACGGCATCAAGACCATGGTGCCCACCCACATCACCACCGGCACCCGCGTGGTGGTGATGACGGAGGATGGGGCTTACATTGAGCGGGCCAAAGACTGAACTATCCGACCCTCGGCATAGCTTTATGCGCCAAACGCGATTGCAGCTGCCCGGTCATGCACAAGCTCACCGGCTGACCTGAAAAATCAGCCGCTAGCGTCACAGCGAAATTCCGCTCTAGGCTTGCCACCTTCCTGTATCGGGAGTGCTCCATGGCCAAGCGTATCGATCCAAGCGAGCTGCCTGCCAGCATCGGCACCTTCTATCCGCCGCCCTATGACGAACCCTGCCGGGCGCGGGAACGCCGCCGGCTGGGCGATGCCGCGGGCCTGACCCAGTTCGGCGTCAATCTTTTGCGGCTGAAGCCGGGCGTATGGTCCAGCCAGCGCCACTGGCACACCGAGCAGGACGAGTTTGTCTACGTCATTTCCGGTGAAGTCGTCCTGGCCACCGATACCGGCGAAGAGACGCTGAAAACCGGCGATTGCGCCGGCTTCAAGGCGGGCGATAGAGACGGCCATCATCTGCAGAACCGCAGCAATGCCGACGTCTTGTTGTTGGAGATCGGCACGCGCCCGCCCAGCGATGCCGGGGAATATCCCGACATCGACTTGGCGTTCAAAATGGGCGCACCGCCCATGTACAGCCGCAAGGACGGCACGCCCTATACCGACATCCGCCTGCGCAAACCCGAAGACTAGTTTTTGGTGGTCGCGCCTAGTCGTTGCGGAAATTGATTTCCACCAGCACGCCTTCGGGATCGGGCACGAACAATTGCGATAACCGCCCGCCCGGCACCACGCGTTCCTTGAAGGTCACGCCGGCCCTTTCCAGCCGGGCGCGCATGGCCTGGAAGTCATCGCCCCGGAAAGCGACATGGTCGAAGGAGCCGGTGCCATCCTCGGCCTTGGGAATGACGATGTCCCGACCCCAGGCCCCGGCACTGTCCGACGCCTCGACCAGATGCACTACGGGAATATCCCCCAGATACAGCCAATAGCCCCGGAAGGGAAAAGCCGGCCGGTCCCCCTCGGCCAGGCCCATCAGATCGACATAGAAGTCGCGGGTGCGCTTGAGGCTCGCACAACGGATGGTGACATGCTCCAGCGCCTGAACCGTCATTTTTCGCTTCCCAGTGTCGCGGTTTCGAAGTTCGCAAGATTATTGATATCAGTCTCCCAGCGAGTTTCGAAACCGAAACGACACTAGGAATCAATAAGTTGCTGGTGTCTCCGATTTCCGAAATTCTGCCTCGAACCCTATGTAAAAGGTCATGCGAATTTCGGAAATCGGGACACCAGCCGGTAACCGCCCGGCATGGGTGGGCGAAGTGACCAAC
>DATBCP010000273.1:0-3011 GCA_036270435.1 Rhizomicrobium sp.
TGGGCATGGTCCGCCAGCAACAGCCTCTGGGCCTGGGCCATGCGGTGTGGTGCGCCCGTCACTTCGTTGGCAATGAACCTTTTGCCGTGCTCCTGCCTGATGATCTTATGGTGGGAAAGCCCGGCGCTCTGTCGCAGATGATCGCGTCCTATAACCAGGTGGGTGGCGGTATCATTGTGGCAGCCGAAGAAAAGCCCAGCCATGAGGTCAGGCGTTATGGCGTGGTCAATCCCGGGGCTGTGCACGGCAATGCAACAGAAGTCAAAGGGGTCGTAGAGAAACCCGCCACCGGCACGGAGCCCTCCAATCTCTGCATTATCGGACGCTACATCCTGCAACCGGAGATTTTCGGCATTCTGGACCGGCAGGAGCGCGGCACCGGCAATGAGATCCAATTGACCGACGCCATGGCCCAGATGATCGGGAAAGCTCCTTTCCATGCGGTGAAAACCGACTGCGCGCGTTATGATTGCGGCGACAAGGTCGGGTTCCTGCATGCCAACCTGGCCGTCGGATTGTCGCGACCGGACATCGCGCCCCAACTGAAGGCAATTCTCAAGGCTTTGGTGTGATCGTCCTGACGCCGCATTTGTCGTCGCGTTCTGGGCTGCGCAGGACGGCGGGCGCCCTTGGGAGACTGACGCCCGTAATGCTGGCTGTGCTGGTCGCGTCCTGCAGTTCCGGCAGTTCCGGCAACACCAACTACGCCCAATTCTATCAGTTGATCCGCCAAAGCCTGTCGGCCAGCTTCGGCAAAATTCGGGTTACCCGCGATCAAGCCGCGGCCATCAGCTATGCCAGCATGGGCTACAGCCTGGATGGCGGGAACCAAGCCATGCTTATTCTGGCCACCGACAGCGGCGGAGAGCTGTTATGGACATCGGGCGCGCATGTGGTGATCGTCACCAGCAATGGCCGCATCGTGCGAACCTTGGGTTTGGGCCACGACCTGTCCGGCGTGACAACGCCAAATGGTACGACAATGCCGCCGCTATCCGCGGCTTTGCGCAACCCCTTTACCAGCAGTCGGCTGGAGGATTTTCCCGAGCTCGGTCTTTATGGCGTTCAGGTTTCATGCCGGACCCAGATGGTGGGCCGGCAGAGCATCAATATTCTTGGCCAGGCCATTCCCACCATCCGCGTGGATGAATACTGCCGCAGCAATAGGCCCGATTGGTCGTTCACGGATAATTTCTGGGTGGATGGCGATAGCGGACAGGTCTGGCGGTCGCGCCAGCATGTCCACCCGCAAGGGGGCACTGTCGACACCGAAATCTTCCGGCCGCCAGGCTGATCCGGCCGCCAACAAAAAAGGGAGAGCGGAACGCTCTCCCTTTATGAAAACCGTGTTTGAGGTGTCTTTACGGGCTCGTCGAGGTCGTGCCGACCGTGGCGGTCGTAACCGTGGTCGGGCCGCCGCCATTCTGGCTGGCGGCAAGACCGATGCCCAGACCCGCCAGGCCGATGCCGCCGATGATCAGGATCGCATTGCGGTCCATGTCCTGCGCCTTTTTCACGCCAGCCGGCTTGCCTGCGGGAAGCGTCGTCGCTGCAAATGCATTGGTCACGACTAAGCTGACGACCACAATGGCTGCACCGAGGATCCGCATCAAATTCTCCATTTCATAAGTTTTTTAGGGGCGTTACAGCCACTTCTACGCGGCCAGCTGCGACCCTGTCAATTCGCCAGTCTAAAACTGGTTCGTGGCCCTTCAGAAAGAAAAACCCTATGTTGCTGCGACGCAACAACTTTTTGTTCTCTGTCAATTTGTCAGAATCAGTGAACCTCTCGCCGGGCTGCCAATTCTGCTAAGTAGCCTCTCCTTTTCAGCGGGTCTTTGTCCATGTCCAACATATATCCGGTCATTTTGTCGGGCGGTACCGGTTCCAGATTATGGCCCCTGTCCCGCAGCCTGTTTCCCAAGCAGCTGCTGGCCCTGGCCGGCGACCGCAGCCTGATTCAGGACACCGTGCTGCGGACGCAGGGACCCGGCTTCGCCGCGCCCCTGATCGTCTGCAATACCGAACACCGCTTTCTCATCGCCGAACAGATGCGTGAGGCGGGCATCGCGCCACAGGCCATTGTACTGGAACCGATGGGGCGCAATACCGCGCCGGCGGCGGCGACCGCCGCCCTGATGGTTGCCGCGGTCGATCCAGGGGCCTTGATCCTGCTGATGCCGGCCGATCACATCGTCCGCAACCGGACGGCCTTTCTGAACGCCGTTGACTGCGCCGCGCAAGCCGCCAGAGACGGCCGGCTGGTGACGTTCGGCATCACGCCGAATGCTCCGGAAACCGGTTATGGCTACATCCGCCGCGGCACAGCCCTTGCGGGACTGGGCAACTGCCATGCGGTGGCGCGCTTTGTCGAAAAGCCGGACGCATCGACCGCGGCGGGCTATGTCGCGTCCGGAGACTATGATTGGAACAGCGGCATGTTCCTGTTCCAGGCGGGTGCGTTCCTTGACGAGATGGAACGGCTGGAGCCTGAGCTCCTGTCCCATTGCCGCGAAGCTTTTGCAAAAGGGCGCAAAGACCTGGATTTCTTCCGGCTCGACGCCGAGGCTTTTGCCAAAGCCAAGGCGATCTCCATCGACTATGCGGTGATGGAGCGCACCGACAAGGCGGCCGTGGTGCCGGTGGAAATGGGTTGGAGCGACATCGGCTCCTGGGAAGCGCTTTGGACCGCGGCAAGCCGTGATGATCTGGGCAACGCCACCAAGGGCGATGTTTTGCATCACGGCTCGCGCAATTCCTATCTGCGCAGCGAGGGGCCGCTGGTGGCTGCCGTCGGTCTGGAAGACATGGTGGTGGTGGCGACGCCTGACGCGGTGCTGGTGAGCCATAAGAGCGCCTCGCAGGACGTCAAGCGCATTGTCGAACAGTTGGAGCGTTCGGGCCGCGAACTGCACACCACCCATCGCAAGGTCTTCCGGCCCTGGGGCTACTATGAAGGCATCGATAGCGGCCAGAACTTCCAGGTCAAGCACATCACCGTCAATCCCGGC
>DATBCP010000274.1:0-4319 GCA_036270435.1 Rhizomicrobium sp.
CGCCGCGCAACGCCTCGGCATCCGTCATGTCGATGACATAGGCGCGGTGCGCCACCTGATGCGCGGGCGCATTGGGATAGCGGTCGACAGCGATCGTCTCCACCCCCAGCCGCTGCAATTCGATGATCACTTCCTTGCCCAACTCGCCCGAGCCCAGCAACATCACCTTGATGGCGGCGGGCGATAACGGCGTTCCGAGGCTCACGGTTTATCGCCGTAAAGAGAGCGAAACGCCTCCATCTGCGCCTCTCGCGCGGGCTGTCCGGTGAACTGCACGGCATCGTCATGCATCAGCGCGGCGGGCGAAGCCTTCTCGACCCAGATATGGGTGGCGGGCACGACCCAACTGGGATCGTCCAAGGTACCAGCGGCAATCGTCATGACAGGAAAAGCTTGCGGCTCATGCCATAGCCGCGTGCCGCAGGTCGCGCAGTGGACCACGTCGCTCTGGCGCCCGGAATCGGCCGTGCGGCGAAAGCGCAGCACCTCACCAGTCAGGTGCCGGAACAAATCTTTCGGCGTCGTGAAGACCAGAAGATTGGTGCCGCCCGACATTTTTTTGCAGGCGTCACAGTGACAGGCCGTGATCTGAAGAGGCCGACCGCCAACCGAATAGCGCACCGCGCCGCAAAGGCAACTGCCGGCATAGGGCGGATCGGGAATGCATGGCCGCTCCGTCATGACAAAATCTCCTCTCCCTGGCGCGCCGCCTTTTGTCCGCTGGCCAGGAGCGTCGCGCGACGCCGCCAGCGGACAAAAGGCCCGCGCATCATTTGCTCCCCATTCGGAAATCAAAGCCGGTGTCGGCCAGAATAGATAACGTCGCCGCCCAGGCCGCCACATTCTGGCGCAATTGCCCCGGATCGACGATAGAAAGCGTGTCGTCCTGGCTGTGATGATAGTCGAAATAGCGGCTGGCATCCTGGTTCAGGGCCAAAACCGGCACCCCCGCGCCATGAACGTCACGCAGATCGGCGCCGAAATCCTCGGGCTGGGAGTGCCGTGCCACGACCTTGAGCGGCGCCAGCACGCTTTCCAGCGGCGCGATGTCAGCGGCGTCCCAGGCGCCTGAGGGCAATTGCAGGCCATAGACATTGTCGGCGCCCAGATCGCTCTCCCCGGCAATGGCGATGCTGCCAAGCTCATTCTTGTGGGCGGCGAGATAGGCCGCGCTGGACCCGCCTGTCTCCTCCGATCCCCACATCACCACCCGTAGGGTACGGCGGTGCGGCGTGGCCGCCACCAGCTTGGCCGCGGCCACCGTAATGGCAATGCCGGACGCATCGTCGATCGCGCCGGTGCCGGGATCCCAACTGTCCAGATGGCCGCCGATCACGATCATGCCGCTGCCGGGCTTGCTGCCGGAACTATCGCCCGACACATTCCATGCGGTGGTGTCGCTGACATGGGATTGCAACTGCAGATGCAGCGTCACCGGCCCTTGCGCCGCCATGCGCGCGATCAGCTCGGCATCCGGCACCCCCAACGCGGCGGCGGGAATGGCACGCTCGCCCGGTTTCCAGGGCAGCATGGCGCCGGTATGTGGCGCGCGCGCCGTGCTGGTCGAGACGGAGCGCAGCAGATAGGCGACCGCGCCCCGCGCGGACGCTTCCGGTACTGCGTAGCGCAGCTGCACGGCGCCGGCATAGCCGTCCACACTTTGCGTGCGAACCATGGGCTGATTCACCAGCACGATCTTGCCGGCGCAACAGGATCGCGGCGCGGCCTTCAGCGCCGCCAGGCTGTCGAACAGCACGACTTGTGCGGTGATGCCTTGGGGCGGCGTAGGGACACCGTTGCCCAGGCCCAACAGCGCCAGCCTGTGCGGGAAAGGACTTGTGATCTCGCCGGCTTCCGCATCGCGCAGCCATGCCTTTTTGGCAAAAGGCTCGACATGCACATTGGTGAAGCCCAGCGCCGTCAGCTTGGCGACACCCCAGTCGCGGGCGCGCGCGGCCGCCGGGCTGCCGGCGGGCCTGGGTCCGATCTCGGTGGTCAGGGATTCCAGCAGACTCCAGGCGGTGTTGTCCCGAAGCCCAGCCTCTCGCAACTGCGCCGCCTTTTGCGGATCGGCACTGGCCGCCGACGCGGCGAGACAGAATCCCAAAATGGCGGCGCGGAATCGCATCTGCTTCTCCCTTGGCGGGAAAGCAGATCAATTCTTGGCTGTATCCACCAGCTTATTCTTTGCAATCCAGGGCATCATGGCGCGCAACTTCGCACCCACTTCCTCGATGGGATGGGCGTCACCCATGGCGCGGGTGGCCTTGAATGAAGCCTGGCCGGCCTTGTTCTCCAGTACCCAGTCGCGGGCGAACTTGCCGGATTGGATATCCTTGAGCACTCGCTTCATCTCCGCCTTGGTCTCCTCGGTGATGATGCGCGGGCCGGTGACATACTCGCCATACTCCGCGGTGTTGGAGATGGAATAGTTCATGTTGGCGATGCCGCCTTCATAGATCAGGTCGACGATCAACTTCACTTCGTGCAGGCATTCGAAATAAGCCATCTCCGGCGCATAACCCGCCTCGACCAGGGTTTCGAAGCCGCCGCGGATCAGTTCGACCAGACCGCCACACAGAACCACCTGTTCGCCGAACAGATCGGTCTCGCATTCTTCCTTGAAATTGGTCTCGATGATGCCGGCCCGGCCGCCGCCGATGGCGCTGGCATAAGACAAAGCCAGGTCATGGGCATTGCCGGACGCATTCTGGTGGATCGCGATCAGGCTCGGCACGCCGCCGCCCTTCAGATACTCGCCGCGCACGGTATGGCCGGGGCCCTTAGGCGCCACCATCGCCACATCCATGTCGGGGCGCGGCTCGATCAGCTTGAAATGGACATTGAAGCCATGGGCGAAAAGCAGGCACGAGCCCTGCTTCATATTGTCCTTGAGTTCGTTCTTCCAGATGTCGGCCTGCAACTCGTCCGGCGTGGCCATCATCATCACATCGGCCCATTTGGCGGCGTCGGTGACGCTCATCACCTTGAAACCTGCGGCTTCCGCCTTTTTGGCGCTGGCGCCCGGACGGACTGCGATCACCACGTCCTTCACGCCGCTGTCGCGCATGTTCTGGGCATGGGCATGGCCCTGGCTGCCAAAGCCGATGACGGCGACCTTCTTGTTCTTGATCAGATTGAGATCGGCATCCCGATCATAATAGACGCGCATTTTTCCACTCCTGTTATCTTTGTCATGGCTGGCCCCAGCTATCCCTAGTCAGGGCCGGCCATCCAGCCGCTAGCCTCGTCCGCGTGGGCCGAATGAATCCTCGCCATGGATGGCCGGGTCAAGCCCGGCCATCCATGGGTGAATTGATTTACATCGCCTCAGGACCTCTGGAGATCGCCGCCACCCCGGTGCGCGAGACATCCACCAGCCCCAGGGGCCGCATCAGGTCCACGAAACTGTCGATCTTGGCCGGCGCGCCGGTGATTTCGAACACAAAGCTGGAATGGGTGGTGTCCACCGGCCGCGCCCGAAAGGCATCGGCCATGCGCAGCGCCTCCACCCGCTTTTCCCCGGTCCCGGCCACCTTGATCAGCGCCATTTCGCGCTCGATCCCGGCCTTGGCGCCACCCCTATTGTCAGTCCAGTTGGTGACCTTGTGGGTGGGCACCAGGCGGCGCAGCTGCGCCTCGATCTGCTCGATCACATGGAGGGTGCCGCTGGTGACGATGGTGATGCGGCTGGTGCGCGCCATCGGATCGACCTCGGCCACCGTCAGGCTTTCGATATTATAGCCCCGGCCCGAAAACAGGCCGACCACGCGGGCCAGCACGCCGGCCTCATTGTCCACCAGCACGGTCAAGGTGTGACGCTCGACCTCACTGTCCAGTTTCACTTTGGTGTCATGCATTAGCGCATCGTTTCCTTAGACCAGCATCTTTCCGGCGTCGCTGATCTCGCCGCCGTCATCGGGCGACAGCAGCATCTCGTTATGCGCGCCGCCCGATGGGATCATGGGATAGCAATTCTCGGCCGGATCCACCCGCACGTCGAACAGCACCGGCTTGTTGACGCTGATCATCTCCTGGATCTTGTCGTCGAGTTCGGACGGCTTGTCCGCCCGCAGGCCAACACAGCCAAAGGCGTCCGCCAGCTTGACGAAGTCCGGCAGCGCTTCCGAATAGGAATGGGAATAGCGCTTGCCATGCAGGATCTCCTGCCACTGGCGCACCATGCCCATATATTCGTTGTTCAGGATGAATATCTTGATCGGCAGGTCGTACTGCATCGCCGTCGACATTTCCTGCATGGTCATCTGCACACTGGCTTCGCCGGCAATGTCGATCACCAGCGCCTTGGGATGGGCCAT
>DATBCP010000275.1:0-2020 GCA_036270435.1 Rhizomicrobium sp.
GTCATCCTCATCGTGCTTATGCCAGTGATACTCGCCCTGCATCACGCCCAGACGCACGACCGAGCCATTCACCTGGCAGAGTGTCCGGTTATACCACCGGTCCTTTACGGCACTCGCCAATGCCGGCACATCGATCTTCGCGAGCTGTGGAAAAAGAATGTTCAAATGCGTTGCATAGGGAAACGCTTCGATCTGGCTCCCGTCTTGCTCATTCATGTCAGCCCCCAATGCTGAAACACTTTACGACACAATCCCGCCAGCCGCGTCTTTCTCTGGAACAGAGAGACCCGCCGGCCCATCGCTTCCAGCTTCACGCGCGCCGCAACCTGAAATTCAGAACGCGCCTTCGCGGCCTTGGCCGCCGTCAACAGCTCGCCCGTTTCATCCTCGGCACGTCCTGGCTGATAAGAATCGCCCAACCTGTTCAATGCCAGGTCCAGCATGTCGTTTGCCGCCGCATAATTGCGCGACGCGACCGCCCGGTTCGCCTGGTCATAAAGATCCCTTGCCGACTCAAATCGGGCTTGATCCAGCGACGAGGCGAGACACCCGCGCCGGATGCCATACAGGTCCATCCAAAAGGCAAGTCCCGCCCCCAACAGGGCGAGAAGAACCCCACCCGCAACCATCTTGGCCCAAATGGACATCAGTCCGTCATCCTTCATCCAGGAGCGGCGGCAACGGCTCAACCTTGCCCACCAGGAACAGATAGGACAAGGCCCCCACAAGGCACAGCGCGCCCGCCACCGCCAGCGGGATCAGGAACGAGCCCTTGGTCAGTTCCAACATCACGCCGGTGAAGGTCGTGATCATGATGCCGGCGAGATTGCCGGCGAAATTCTGCAACCCGCCGATAGACGCGACATGGCCCGGCGTGGGCGCGATCTCGCTTGCTACCGTCCAGACATTGGCGCCGGTAAAGGACAGGCTGGCATAAGCCAGGCTGAAAAGCGCCAGGCACAGCCAGGTACTTTCGACAAAAGCCGACAAGCCGATGCTGGAAGCCATCACCATGCCGCCGACCAGGCAGGTCTTGCGCGCCGCCGTATGCGACCAGCCCTGCCTGAGCAGGCGGTCGGAGGCATAACCGCCCAGCCAGTTGCCCATAATTCCCATCAGCGGAGGCACCATGCCCAATCCACCGAGCCCCGCCAGCGAAAAGCCGCGCGCTTGCAGGAGATAGGACGGAAACCAGGTGATGAAGAAATAGATCGCGAAATTCAAGCAGAACAGGCCGACCATCAGGCCCCAGATGGACCGGTAGCGAAACAGGTCTGCCCACGAGATCTTCGTCGTCGCCACAACAGGTGTCGCCCGCTCCGCCAATAGCGCGTCGACCTCCTTGGGCGCGATGGCGCGGTATCTTTCCGGATCGCGATAGAGGAACCACCAAGCCAGCGCCCAGACGATACCCAGTGCGCCCGTCGCGGCAAAAGCGCCCCGCCAGCCCACCGCCAGGATCAAGGCCGTCACCAATGGCAGGGACAAGGCGCTTCCCGTGGTGGACCCGCTGTTGAAGATGCCGCAGGCAATGCCGCGCTCGCTCCGGGGAAACCAGTTGAACGCCGTTTTGGTGAAAGATGGCAGACTGGCCGCCTCGCCCACCCCCAGCATCAGCCGCGCGCCGATGAATTGCCACACGCCGCGCGCCACGCCGGTCGCCGCGGTGAAAATCGACCACCAGGTGACCGCGAAGGCCAGGCTGATCCGCACGCCGACCTTGTCGATGAACCAGCCGGCGGGAAGCTGCATCACCGCATAGGTCCAGAAGAAGGCGCTCAGCACCAGTCCCATGGTGGCGGCGTCGATTCCCAATTCGCTGCGGATGGCGGGAGCCGCGATGGCCAGGTTGGCGCGATCGATATAGCTGATCGCATTGGCCAGGAAACACATCCAGATGATCAACCAGCGGATTTTCGGCATGGTTTCCCCCAACTCAACTTGTCACCCCCGACGAGCGGTGGCGTCAGCCGCCGCGATGGAAGGAGACCCGGGGTGCCAACTACCGTGATGGTATCTA
>DATBCP010000276.1:0-3734 GCA_036270435.1 Rhizomicrobium sp.
CACGACGCAAAAGACCCCGGCCCTTCGGGTTGCGTTGCGGCGGGCGCCCGCGGCGTCGCCGCGCTCGACCGTATTGCCGATACGCCCGTCGCGCGGCTCCTGGCGGATCGCCTCGCCGCAACGCAACGCAGTTGATCCAATCTGGTCACAACTTGGTCTAGCCATGTTCAATCTTCGGGATGATGCTCCCGGCATCCCGCTGCCGGAGCGCCAACGTGCTTTCTGAGTATTTCTTGCGCCAGCGGCCGACCGCGAAAGGTAGATGAAAGATGGGCGCTCCTAAAATCAACCGGAAAGAACAGGTGCACCACACGGATTGCGGCTCCTACGCCACCGTGGCTGATGGTGTTTTGCCGGTAGGGAAGCTCGCCATCTATTTTAGAGCACATATGGACCTAGTACGCGACCTGCTCCCCGATCTTCGCGGCGTGTATTCCGCCATCGAGATCGAATATTCGGTTCTCAACGCCTTTCCCATTTGTGCAAGCGGGATGGACAGCCCGTGCGGCTCCGGATTTGCGGACTGACGGCCATGGCAAGCAGGACCATATGGCGCCACGCCGGAGACATCCTGCGCGTCTCGAGTGGAAACTTTCTCGAGATGTATGACTTCATGATCTTCGGATACTACGCGCCAAACATCAGCCACGCATTCTTTCCGACAGGCAATGCCTTCCTTTCATTGATGCTTGCCTTGATGACCTTCGGCGCCGGCTTTCTGATG
This sequence comes from Rhizomicrobium sp., assembly GCA_036270435.1. Lineage (GTDB taxonomy): Bacteria > Pseudomonadota > Alphaproteobacteria > Micropepsales > Micropepsaceae > Rhizomicrobium. Next base: position 725 of record DATBCP010000276.1, read on the forward strand.
CGCCCTATCGGCGCGGCCGTGCTGGGCGCATATACGGATCATCATGGCCGCCGCAAAGGCTTGATGCTGACGCTGTCGCTGATGGCGGTTGGCACTTTGTCGCTTGCCTGCACGCCTGGCTATGACAGGCTCGGGATGATGGCGCCGGCTTTGGTTGTCCTAGGCCGCTTGATTCAGGGCTTCTCGGCTGGGGCCGAACTGGGCACGGTTTCCGTTTACCTGGCGGAAATCGCTCCGCCGGGCCGCTGGGGCTTTTTCACAAGCTGGCAATCAGCGAGCCAACAGATCGCGGTGGTAACCGCCGCAACCACTGGCCTCCTGCTCACCGCCAGGCTGTCTCCTGGCCAGATGGCTGCGTGGGGCTGGCGCGTGCCACTTCTGCTCGGCTGCGTGCTGATTCCCTTTCTCTATCTTCTGCGCCGTTCCTTGGCCGAGACCGACGCCTATAGTCAGCGCATCGAGCGCCTGTCGGTGCGCAAGCTGTTTTCGCGAATGCTGGGCATTTGGCCGATCATGGCGGCCGGCATGCTCATGGTGGCGATGACGACCGTGACGTTCTACCTCATCACGGCCTACACACCGACATTTGGACGGACAGTACTGAACCTGTCCGGCCGGGACAGCTTCTTCGTCACGCTGTGCGTGGGATTTTCCAATTTCTCTTGGCTGATCGTCATGGGAGCAGTGTCGGACCGGATAGGGCGGCGCCCCCTGCTGGTTGGGGCGACAGTCCTCGCCTTTCTTACCGCATATCCCGCCATGCGATGGCTGGTTGCCGAGCCGTCCTTCGAAAGGCTCCTGGTCGTCGAGTTGTGGCTGTCCTTCATTTTCGCCAGCTACAATGGGGCGATGGTGCCATATCTGGTGGAAGTCGTCCCCCCCGAGGTGCGCGCCGCGGGATTTTCCATTTCCTACAGCCTGGCCACGGCAATTTTCGGCGGCTTCACGCCTGCGATCAGCACCTATTTGATTCACATCACGGGTGATCGCGCCATGCCCGGCGGATGGGTTTCCCTCGCGTCGTTGCTGGGCCTTGTGGGCGCGTTATTGTTGAGTCGCATAGTGTCAAGGCAGGCGCGGTCTCAGCCGCGGCCGGCGCCGCCCGCAGCAGCGGAAGCTAAAGGTTAGCGAACTTTCCCGGCGGCATTCTCCACCACCACATCGGCGATCCTTGCCGTCAGCACATTCGCCGCCAGATGCGAGGTGAAGCCGATTCCGACATAGACCGGGCCATTGGTCTTGAACGTCACCGGCGCGCCCTCGGGATGGAGCGGCTCGCCCTGCCAGCTGATGTAAAGCTGAAAGGCATCGCCCTTCTTCTCGATGCCGATGCGGGTGGGATGAAAGGTCTGTGGCCCCTTTTCGTCCGTGCCGGCGCGCGGCTGGCGCGCCGAGCGGTATTCGACATCCGTCATCTGGCCACTTTTTTCCGCCCGCCAGGAGATATGCACCATGCCGTTGCCGTGCTGGGCCGCCATGATCTGGCGGGAATCATCGTCCAGGCTGTCACGGAAGATCAGCACCACCTTGCGGTCATGAAAGTCCTCCAAGCTGGGCCAGTTGACGGTGGCGGCGAGCGAGACATCGCCTTCCATCTTCTTCCACAGATAGCGAAACTCGTCGCGCTGGTACCAGATGTTATAGCCGGCGGAATTGATGGTGTAGGTCTTGCTGGCCGGATCGAAACTGGCACTGCCCGGCGTCAGCGCCCCGCCCACATCGCTCTGGCCATCGAACTGCCCGATGGTGCCGTTGAGGGTGACCGAGGCGCGATGGAAATCCGCCGGCGGCGGCACCTGCTTGTGGGTGGCAGACTGCGGCAACGCCCAGTCCGGTACCTCGATCCCGGGCGGCGGCGGCGGTGGCACCAGCGATTGCGCGAAAACGGGCGAAACAGAAAACACGGCCAACGCCGCCAAGAGAACACGCATCAAGCCCTCCGCTATTTGCGCAAACGTGCCGCCTTTTCCCCTAGAACTCAATCCATGAGCGACAGGCCAGGCGAGCGCCAGCCTGCGCGACCTAGAAAAAGAAAGGCGGCGCGGGCCTGGGGCAACCTTATCAGTCCGGCAAAGTCAAAACTCAATCACCGTCCGGATGCTTTCGCCGGAATGCATCAAATCGAACGCCTCATTGATCCGGTTCAACGGCAGCTTATGCGTGATCAAGGGATCGATGCTGATCTTGCCGTCCATGTACCAGTCCACGATCTGCGGGACCTGGGTGCGGCCCCGTGCCCCGCCAAAAGCGGTGCCTTTCCATACCCGGCCCGTCACCAGCTGGAACGGCCTGGTCTTGATCTCCTGCCCTGCGCCCGCCACGCCGATGATGATGCTTTCGCCCCAGCCGCGATGGCAGCATTCCAAGGCCTGGCGCATCAGATCGACATTGCCGACGCATTCGAAACTGTAATCGGCGCCACCCCTGGTCAGCTCCACCAGATACGGCACCAGATCGGTTTTGATCTCCCTGGGATTGACGAAGTGGGTCATGCCGAACTGGCGCGCCAGCTTTTCGCGCGCCGCATTGATATCCACGCCCACGATCATATTGGCGCCCGCCATCCGCGCGCCCTGGATGACGTTGAGTCCGATGCCGCCCAGCCCGAACACCACCACATTGGCGCCGGGCTCGACCTTGGCGGTGTTGATCACTGCGCCGATGCCGGTGGTGACGCCGCAGCCGATGTAGCAGACCTTGTCGAAAGGCGCGTCCTGGCGAATTTTCGCCAGCGCGATCTCCGGAAGCACCGTGTGATTGGAGAAGGTGGAACAGCCCATATAGTGGTGAATCTTTTTTCCCCCGATGGAAAAGCGCGATGTGCCGTCGGGCATCACACCCTGCCCCTGCGTGGCGCGGATCGCGGTGCAAAGATTGGTCTTGTGCGAGGTGCAGCTTTTGCATTGGCGGCATTCCGGGGTGTAGAGCGGAATGACATGGTCGCCCTTCTTGAGCGAAGTGACGCTCGCCCCCACCTCCATCACCACGCCCGCGCCTTCATGGCCAAAGA
>DATBCP010000277.1:0-5181 GCA_036270435.1 Rhizomicrobium sp.
TGGGCCGGGTTTGAAAGCTCAATCTCCGGCCGGCCGCGATAGTCCTGCACAATGCCGCGGATACGGACATGGCGTCCTGACAATCCGTCAAAATCATAGTCCCGGAAAGCATGGCGGTCCTGGAGACCTATCACCGCCGAGAAGGGGCTTTTCGGATCGGCGTCAAAATCGACAAATGTCCGGCCATCGGCCCGGCCGATATGACTTACCATGCCCTCCACCAGTTGGAACGTGCCGGTGGTGTCGGTCAGCGTCCGGGCGGTGCGCACCCGATAATCCGGCGAGGCCCAGAGTCCGATGCGGTGGCTGCGTGCGCGCGCCTCGGCCTCATACAGGTCGGGGGCACACTCGTCGCGATCGGGCGAGAGTTGAACCCGCGCCAGCCCTTGTTCGAGCAGCGCAGTCTGGAACCATAGCCGACCGAAAGCTTGCACGCGAATCCGGCCGTAGCGGTCCCGCTCCGGCGAGACGGTGGTGAAATTCACCGGCCCCCCAAAAGCCAGGCTGCGCAGCGCCGCCTGTGTCCGGCTGGACAGGGCGCGTCCTTCCGGCAAGGCGAGGCGCAGGCCTTCCAGCTTCAAGGCGCGTCCGTCCCTCAGGACCAGCGTGCCGTCCCGTTCCACCTGTGCGACGCGGGCGTGCATGATTTGGGCCACTCCCGCGCAATCGGGAATGAACCGTTCACCGTCTGCCGCATAAGCGTCCAGCGGACAACACATTGCCGCCAAAATCGCTCCATAACTCAGGACGCGCATTCGACTATAAGTTCCAAAACCGTTCCGGGCGGTCAAGCGTTGGGCTTTTGCATGCTGCAGTTCATTGGACAGGTTCAAATGCTCTTGGCTGTTGCTTTCCCTGCCGCGATCCCTTCCATTGCCGCCGTGCCGGGCGATGTGAAAGACGCCCTGCCCGCCTTGACCGTGATGCTGGTGAATGGCGGGGTGAATGTCCTGATCGCGGTGCTGATCCTGATCGCCGGCTGGCTGATCGCCCGCTGGATCGGCCGCTGGGTGCACGACCTGACCGGCCGCAGCCACTATATCGACGAAACCCTCAAGCCCCTGATCACCAATTTCGTGCGCTACGGTATCCTGGCAGTCACGGTGGTGGCAGTGCTCAGCCAGTTCGGGGTGCAGACCACATCCCTGATCGCCGTGCTGGGTGCGGCCGGCCTGGCCATCGGCCTGGCGATTCAGGGCACGCTGTCCAATGTGGCCTCGGGCGTGATGCTGCTGTTCCTCAGGCCGTTCCGGGTCTTCGACAAGATCAAGCTCGCCGATACCATCGGCACGGTGCGCGAGATCGGCCTGTTCCGCACCGAGATCATCACCGATGACGGAACGTATGTGTCCATTCCCAATGCGACGGTTTTTTCCGGCACCATCATCAATGTCTCCCATGAGTCCATGCGGCGGACCAGCTTCACCGTGGAAGTGGACCGCAGCGAAAATCTCGACGCCGTGCAAAAGATCATCCGCGAGGCGCTGGAACGTCAGCCACGGGTACAGAAGACGCCGCCCGTATGGGTGGAAGTCGAAAGCCTGGGTCCGCTCTCCACCACATTGACGGTCCATGCCTGGCTGCAGAACAGGGACTTCCTGGCCACGCTTTCCGATATGAAAAAATGCGTCCGCCACGCCCTCAACGATGCCGGTACCGCCGCGCCCATACCTGTGGGCCCGCCGTCTGTGGCGCCATGGCAGCCGCCGGTCGAGCAGGGAGCGGACCAGCACGTCAACAAGCCCAACTAATCCCTGCATAAAAGCCAGCCCTCGACATCGGGGCGATTGCAGTTAAATTGCCTCCCCCATGATCGATCTTGCGACCAAAATTGCGCCTGCCGACAGCAAGGGCATCGCCGAAGCCGCCCGCATCCTGAGGGAAGGCGGACTGGTGGCCTTTCCGACGGAAACGGTTTACGGCCTGGGGGCCGATGCCACAAATGGCCAGGCGGTGGCTGCGATTTTCGCCGCCAAGGGCCGTCCCTTGTTCAATCCCCTGATCGTGCATGTCGCCGACTTGGAAGAAGCGCGGCGGCATGTGGAACTTTCGCCGCGGGCCCAGGCGCTGGCGGAGCAGTTCTGGCCCGGCGCCCTGACCCTGGTTTTGCCCCGCCGAAAGAATTCGCCTTTGTCGCTTCTGGTCAGTGCCGGTTTGGATACGGTTGCGCTGCGGGCGCCATCCCATCCTGCCGCCATCGCGCTGTTAAAAGAGACCGGGCGCCCTGTCGCAGGGCCTTCCGCCAACAGATCAGGACAGGTCACCGCCACCATGGCGTCCCATGTCAGCGAGAGTTTGGGCGGCAAACTGGATTTCATCCTGGATGCGGGTGTCGCCACCCTGGGCATTGAATCCACCGTGGTGGGTTTTGACGGCGACCGTCCGCTTTTGCTGCGCCCCGGCGCGATCCCGCGCGAGGAGATCGAAGACCTGATTGGGCCCCTGGGCTCGCCCGGAAGCCTGATCCAATCGCCGGGCCAACTGGCCAGCCATTATGCGCCGCGCGCGTGCCTGCGCCTGAATGCAGGCGAGATCGAATCCGGCGAGGTGCTGCTGGGTTTCGGCGATACGCCGGGCGCCAAGTTGAATCTCTCGCCCAAGGGCGATTTGCGGGAAGCCGCCGCCAATCTCTTCGCCATGCTGCGGGAGTTGGACAAGACCGCCACCAAGATCGCGGTGTCACCCATTCCCGATTCCGGCATTGGTGAAGCCATCAATGACCGGTTGAGGCGAGCGGCCGCGCCCAGATGAGCATCTCCCAGCCGGTATTGGCCCGGTTGATGGATGCTCTCGGCGCGCGGGGCTTTTCCACCGAGCCGGCGGAAATCTCGCCGCATCTGGAAGAATGGCGCAGCAAATATCACGGCCGTTCGCCGCTGCTGCTCAAGCCCGCGAGTACGGCGGACGTCTCTGCCATCCTCTCGATCTGCAACGAAACCGGCACCCCTTTGGTGACGCAGGGCGGCAATACCGGCTTGGTGGGCGGCCAGATCCCGCTTCATGGCGAGGTGCTGCTCTCCACCCAAAGGCTGAACCGTATTCGCGGCATGGACGAAAGCGGCATGACGCTCACCGCCGAAGCCGGCGTGACATTGGCGCTGGTCCAGCAGGCGGCGGAAGACAAGCGCCTGCTGTTCCCCTTGAGCCTGGCTTCGGAAGGCAGCTGCACCATCGGCGGCAATATCGCCACCAATGCCGGCGGCACCCATGTGTTGCGCTATGGCATGACACGGGCGCTGGTGCTGGGCCTGGAAGTGGTGCTGGCGGACGGCACTGTGCTCTCCATGCTGCGCGCGCTCCACAAGGACAATGCCGGCTATGACCTCAAGCAGGCCTTCATCGGCAGCGAAGGCACCTTGGGGGTGATCACGGCTGCCACTTTGCGGTTGTTTCCCAAGCCCGATGTCGCGGTCACCGCCCTGGCGGCCCTGCCCTCCCCGGCCGCGGCGGTGAAACTGCTGGGCGCCATGCAGGCGCATACGGGCGGCATGCTGTCGGCCTTTGAATTGATGCCCCGCATCGCCATGGAGTTCGTGGTCCGGCATATCGACGGTGCGCGCGATCCGTTTTCAACGCCCTCGCCCTGGTATGTGCTGATGGAAGCCACCGGCGGCAGTCATGCCAATCTTGCCGCCAGCTTCGAGGATGGGCTGGCCGATGCCATTGCGGCGGGACTGGCGAGGGATGCGGTGGTGGCGTCCAGCGCCGCACAGGCACAGGCCTTATGGAAGCTGCGCGAAAGCATTTCCGAAGCCCAAAAGCGCGAAGGCGCCTCCATCAAGCATGACATCTCCGTGCCGGTGGCGGCCATTCCCGACTTCCTGGCCAAGGCCGTGCCGGCGGTGTTGGCGATCCTGCCCGGCGCGCGGCCTGTCAGCTTTGGCCATCTGGGTGATGGCAACCTGCATTTCAATTTCAATTCACCACAGACGGGTGACGATCCCGCCTTCCTGGCCCAGTGGGAGGAGGTTCAGCAAACGGTGCACGACCTGGTAAAGGAATTCAGCGGCTCGATCAGCGCCGAGCACGGCATCGGAGCGATGAAGGTGGGGCAGTTGCCGCGCTACAAATCGCACGAAGAACTGGACGCCATGCGCGCGCTGAAGCGGGCGTTCGATCCCAAGAACATCCTCAATCCGGGAAAAACAGTGCCACCGGTGTTGCGGCTGTAGTCGCGCGATGCCCGCGAGCTAGAGCAAGCTCTAAATCGCGGCGTCATTCACCTTGGCGATATCTCCCATCCAAAGACCAATGGCTTGCGCGTCATAGCGGCTGGCATCTTCGTGATGACCAAGGGCGTCATTCGCCTTGGAAAGGACAAGCAAAGCCAAGGGGTCGGATGGCCAGGCTGAAAGGCTTTTCTGGGCCGCCTCTGCCGCCTTGGCAAATTGGCCGTCCTGGAGCCAGGCCGCGGCGGCGCTGCGGCGGACGGGGTACCACCATGGCGGCGGGTCCCAGGCATGCGGTGAATAGCCATCCTGTTCCGCCGCCGCCTGCTCGAACGCCTGCGCGGCGTCGGCGAAACGGTGCTGCAGCATGGCCAGGCGACCGGTCAGTACTGCGCGGGCGATTTTCATGGTGCGATCGTCGCCGCTGATCTTGTCTGTTTCCAGCGCCAGGGATTTGGCATCGCCCAGGGCCGCAAAGGCCTCGCCCCGCGCATAATGATAGAAACTGAGCGTTTCCGGCCCCTCCGCCACGGGCTCCGGCAGCGCCAGCATGCCTTGCGGCACATAGCGGGCATAGATGATGAACCGCCGGGCTTCGTCATAGCTCATGCCGTCCTTGGCGAAATCCTTGTCCGGAAAAGCGCGGTGGAGATGATCGGCGAATTTCAGCGCCAGCGCCCGGTCGCCGGACATCAAGGCGCCGGCCATTCCGAAATTCAAATTGTGTTCGTAATAGAGGGCGCCCGTCAGCCCTCCGGTGGTTTTGGTTTCCGTCAGATGGTCGGAGTCGGTGCGCATCGCCGAGGCGTTGATGGTGGCGGCATCCTCGTATCGGCCCACATGGTAAAAGGTGTGCGCCGCCATATGGATCAGGTGGCTGGCATTGGGGGCCAGCGCCGCCAGCTTTTCCGCATAGGGCAATGCCGTTTGCGCGTGTCCGGCGACCTCGGTCGCGTGGATATAGTAGTGGATGGCCGCGGTGTTGTCGGGCGCCTTGGCCAGCACCGGCTCG
>DATBCP010000278.1:0-2374 GCA_036270435.1 Rhizomicrobium sp.
CGGAAATCGCCCCGGAACTTTCCCGAACCCTGCAGGGCATTGCGTAAAGCCGGACGGGCCTCGCGCCCGGCACTTGGCGCCCGCCGCTTGAAGCTGTCGAACACCTGCTGGTCAAAGCCGCGGCGATAGTAATCGGCCACCTTTGGGTCAGTGATACGGTCGGTGATCTCCTTCAGGCTGTGTTCCAGGCCGGCGCGGCGTTCGGGCGTGGAAAGGTCCTTGCCCTCGGTTTCGGCCCGCCACAGAAGCTGTGACAGAGGAAGAGCGGTCTCCAGCAGCACCGACATGGCGCCCGCGCCATTGGCGGCAATAAAGCTGTCCGGATCCTCGCCGGTGGGCAGGAAGGCAAAGCGCAGGGAGTGATCGGGCTTGAGGTGCGGCAATGCCAGGTGCGCGGCCCGATGCGCCGCCTTCAGCCCCGCCGCGTCGCCGTCAAAGGCCAGGATCGGCTCGGGCGCGGTGCGCCACAACAGATGCAGCTGGTCTTCGGTCAGCGCGGTGCCCAGTGGCGCCACGCTATGGGTGAAACCGGCGCGCACCAGCGCGATCACATCCATATAGCCTTCGGCCAGGATGATGGTGCCGGCCTTGACGGCGGCGGCACGCGCGGTGGCGAAATTGTAGAGCTGGGTGCCCTTGGAAAACAGCGATGTCTCGCCGGTGTTGATGTATTTGGGTTTGGCATCGGCCTCCAGCGCGCGGGCACCAAAAGCGATGATACGGCTGCGGCCATCGCCGATGGGAAACATCACCCGGTTGAAGAAGAAATCCCGCATCAGCCGGCCGTCTTCCGCGGGACGGGCGAGACCCGCCGCGATGATGTCGTCCTGGGTGATATTCTGTGCCGTGAGATGGGCGATCAGTCCGTTGCCCGAGGGGGCATAGCCCAAACGGAATTGCTTGGCGGCGGTGCCGTCCAGGCCGCGGCCCTTCAAATAGTCACGCGCCTCCCGTCCAGGCGCGTCGAACAGCTGGGCCTCGTAGAATTTGGCCGCCAGCTCCACGATGTCGTAGAGCGACTTGCGCTTTTGTTCCCGCGCTTCGTCGTCCGGCGACCATTTGGGCAGTTCCACGCCCGCCTCGGCGGCCAGCTTTTCCACGCTTTCCGGAAAGCTCAGCCCTTCCGTCTCGATCAGCCAGCGGAACGCGTCCCCACCCTTGCCGCAGCCAAAGCATTTGTAGAGCCGGCGCTCATTGGAGACCTTGAAGCTGGCCGATTTTTCCTGGTGGAAGGGGCAGCAGCCCCACATGTCCCGCCCCTTGCGGACCAGCTTGACGCGCCGGCCGACCAGCTGGACCAGGTCGGTCCGCCGCCGGATTTCCTCCAATAACCCTTCGCCATAGCGCATCAGCGGAATGTAAGCGTTCTGGGCGTCAAATGCGCTGTAAACCGCTCCGATTTCTGTGAGTCCCGCGAAAAAGCTCTATTTGGGGGACGATAGCTCTTCTTTCACCATCGCTGACGCCAGGGCAAAGTCCATCTTTCCGGAATAGGTTGCTTTCAGCGCCGCCATCACCTTACCCATATCCTTGATGGAGGTGGCGCCCACATCGGCGATGGTCTTGGCGACACCATCCTTCATCGCCGCATCATCCATCTGGGCCGGCATGAAGCTCCTGATGACGGCGATCTCTTCGCGCTCGCCCGCCGCCAGTTCCGGACGGTTGCCGGCTTCGTAAGCGGCGGCGGATTCCTCGCGCTGCTTGATCATCTTGGCGAGCAGGGAAAGGATCTCATCGTCACCCAAGAGCTCGCGGCTGGTTTCGCTGCGCGCGGCGATGTCTTTGTCCTTCAGGGCGGCCAGCATCATCCGCACCGTGGCGAGCCGTTTGGCGTCCTTGGCCTTCATCGCTTCCTTCATGGCGTCATTGAGCTGGGCGCGGAGCGACATGATCTGTTTCCTTTTTCTGTGCCCGGAACCTAGCGGGAATCGGTGGATATTTCCAACCCCTTGAAATTCAACAATAAGTTCTGGTTGACGGGCAGGCTCCGCATACCTATTTTCGCGCAAATTCGAGGCCTTCCATGACCGATGCAACTGAGCCCGACGCCGCAGCCGCGGCGGACATGTTTTCGCGCGCCCCTTTCCGCAAAGGCGGCTTGATGCTGGCGGACGGCACGTTCTTCGAAGGTGTGGGCTTTGGCGCCGAAGGCGCGGCGATCGGCGAAGTCTGTTTCAACACCGCCATGACCGGCTATCAGGAGATCCTCAGCGATCCTTCCTATGCCGGGCAGATCGTGGCCTTCACCTTTCCCCATATCGGCATTGTCGGCACCAATGACGAAGACATCGAGACCATGACGCCGGCGGTGCGCGGGCTGATCGTGCGCGCCGATGCCGAACATCCCTCCAACTATCGCAACCTGCTGGCG
>DATBCP010000279.1:0-1662 GCA_036270435.1 Rhizomicrobium sp.
CGGGGCAGCCAATTCAGCACATATTCGGCGCCGATCTTGGCCAGGGCCAGGCTCTTGAGGGTCTTGTTCAAGGTGGCGACAAAGGTCAGGCCACCGGGCTTCACGAGGTGCGCGCAAGCCGCCAGATAGGCGCCGACATCCGCCACATGCTCGATCACTTCCATGTTCAGGACCATGTCGAAGCCCAGGCCTTCGGCGGCCAGGGATTCGGCACTGGCACAGCGATAGGTGATCGAAAGCCCCGATTGGGCGGCATGGGCCTTGGCGGTGCCGATGTTCTTGTCCGACGCATCGGCGCCGGTCACCGCAAAGCCCAGCCGCGCCATGGGCTCGGACAAGAGGCCGCCGCCGCAACCGATATCCAGCAGGGAAAGGCCTTCAAAGGGCCTGAGCGCGCGCGCGTCCCGTCCGAAATGGGCTGCCGCTTCCCCCCGGATAAAACCCAGCCGGACGGGGTTGAACTTGTGCAAGGGGGCGAATTTCCCCGCCGGATCCCACCATTCCGCCGCCATGGCCGAAAATTTGGCCACTTCGGCCGGGTCAATAGAGACGGAATCTGCCATGCCGTTGCTCTAGGGTTGAGCGGGAACCAGTCCCCGTCTACATAGCCGTGCGCAAAAATTAGGGCAAACGGGCAGATGGCGACCATTGCGATGAAATTCGGCGGCACTTCGGTGGCCGACATCGAGCGTATCCGCCATGTCGCCAGCCTGGTGAAGCGCGAGGTCGAACGCGGCAACAAGGTCGCGGTGGTGGTTTCTGCCATGGCGGGGGAAACCAACAAGCTGGTGGCCTGGACCAATGACGCCGCCAAGCCCGAAGGCGCAAGCCTCGCCAGCACGCCGGATCGGCGCGAATACGATGTTGTGGTCGCCGCCGGCGAGCAGGTCACCTGCGGGCTTTTGGCTATCGCCTTGAACGCCACCGGAGTGAAGGCTCGTTCCTGGCTGGGCTGGCAGGTTCCCATCAACACCTCCGCCATGCATGGCGCCGCGCGTATCGAAGGCGTCCCGGCCAGCGAAATGAAAAAGGCCATCGAAGGCGGCGAGGTGGCGGTGGTGGCGGGGTTCCAGGGCGTTGCGCCCGGCACACGCATTTCCACGCTTGGTCGCGGCGGGTCGGACACCTCCGCCGTGGCGGTGGCCGCCGGTATCGGGGCGGAGCGCTGCGACATCTACACGGACGTGGATGGGGTGTACACCACCGATCCCCGCATCGTTCCCAAGGCGCGGCGGTTGGAAAAGATCGCCTATGAAGAGATGCTGGAAATGGCATCCCTGGGCGCCAAGGTTTTGCAGACGCGCTCGGTGGAAATCGCCATGCTGCACCGGGTGCCGACCCGGGTGCTTTCAACCTTCACGCCCGATGTGGGCGGAACCCTGCTTTGCGACGAGGAAGACATCGTGGAAAAGAAACCGGTCACCGGCATCGCCTACAGCCGCGACGAAGCCAAGATCACCCTGCACAAGGTGCCCGACAAGCCCGGCGTGGCCATCGCCATTTTCGGTCCCTTGGCGGATGCCGGGGTCAATGTCGACATGATCGTCCAGAACGTGTCGGAAGACGGCAAGACCACAGATCTTACCTTCACCTGCACCAGGGGTGAATTGAATCGGGCGCTTCAGGCGATCGAAACCCACGGCAAGGAAATCGGCTATCGCG
>DATBCP010000280.1:0-3200 GCA_036270435.1 Rhizomicrobium sp.
GACCACATCCTCCGCCAGGCTGGGACGGATGCGGCGTAGGACGGCGCGCAACCGGGCCAGCAGCTCGGTCATCGAGAAAGGCTTGGTGAGGTAATCGTCGGCGCCGGTATCCAGCCCGCGGATGCGATCGCTTTCCTCGCCCCGCGCGGTGAGCATGATGATGGGGACGTTGCGGGTTTCCTGGCGGCCACGCAGGCGGCGGCAGACCTCGATGCCCGACAGCTGCGGCAGCATCCAGTCCAGCACCACCAGGTCGGGCTGTTCCTCGGCGGCAACCAGAAGCGCTTCCTCTCCGTCGCGCGCCTCCAGAACCCGGTATCCCTCGCGCTCCAGATTGTAACGCAACAGGGTGACCAAAGCGCTTTCGTCTTCGGCAACCAGAACGGTGGGTTTGCTCATGCGTGGGTCTCGTAAGGAACTGCGGTTTCGCTGGTGGTGTCCGCCTTGGGCCGGTTGGCGGCGAGATGACCGGCCCGCACCATGTGGTAGACGACTTCGGCGATATTGGTGCAATGGTCGCCGCAGCGCTCGATGTTCTTGGCGACAAACAGAAGATGCGTGCATAGGCCGATCGTGCGCGGGTCCTCCATCATGTAGGTCAGGAGTTCGCGGAATAGGCTGTTGTAGATTTCGTCGATCTCGCCGTCCCGGTTCCACACCGCCTCGGCTTCCTCGGCATTGCGGCTGGTGAAGGCGTCCAGCACTTCTTTCAGTTGGTTCTGCGCCGCCTTGCCCATCCGGGCCAGACTCTGGGTGAGCCGGATGGGCGGTTCGCGATTCAGCACCATGGCGCGTTTGGCGATGTTCTTGGCGAGATCGCCGATACGTTCCAGCTCCGCCGCGGTCTTGATCGCGGCCAGGGTTTCGCGCAGGTCTACCGCCATCGGCTGGCGCAGGGCCAGCAGCTTCAGCGCGCGGTCTTCAATCTCCTGCTGCACTTCATCGATGCGCGCGTCGCCGCCCACGGCGCGTTCCGCCGCCACGCTGTCGCGGCGCGCAATGGCTTCAATGGCGGCGGCGAACTGGGCCTCGGCAAGACCGCCCATCTGCGCCACCAGCGCGGACAAGGCTTCCAGCTGTTCCCCGAAGGACTTGACGGTATGTTCTGTCATGGCGCGTTTTTTCCAATCCAGGGCCGATCGGCCATTCCTGTGTCCCGCTTAAGCGGTTCACGCCACTCCTATGCGACTGTTTTATAACATTTCTGTGACAGGCTCCGGTACGGCGGGTTTTACCGGCGATTCCGGGCGTGCGGCGGGCAAAAAGACAGTGAATATACTGCCTTCCCCCAGCTTGCTCTCGATGACGAGTCGGCCCTGGTGGCGACTGATAATGTGCTTGACGATGGCCAGACCGAGGCCGGTGCCTCCCCTTTCCCGGCTGCGTTTCACATCCACGCGATAGAATCGTTCGGTCAGCCGGGGGATGGCGCTGGCCGCGATGCCCTCGCCATCGTCACGCACCGCCACGCTGACCTGACCATCCGCCTGTCCCAGGGCGATCTGGACCTTGCCTTTTTCGCGGCCATATTTGATGGCGTTGTGCACCAGATTTTGGAACAGCTGCACCAACTCGTCATGATCGCCGATCACTTGCGGCAGGTTGGGGTCCGCCTTCACCGTCACGGTAATGCCATCCTGCACCGCCAGGGGCCTCAGCGCCGCGGCCGCCTGGCGCACCACGCTCTCAAGCCCGATGCGTCCTTCCGGCCTGACATGCTCGTTCATCTCGATCCGGCTGAGGGAGAGAAGATCGTCGATCAACCGGCGCATGCGCGCCGCCTCGACGCCCATAATGTCCAGGAACTGGTCGCGGGCCGCCTCGTCCTCGCGGGCATGGCCGCGCAAGGTTTCGATGAAGCCCGACACCGCCGCCAGCGGCGTGCGCAATTCATGGCTGGCATTGGCGATGAAATCGGCGCGCAACTGCTCGCTGCGCTTGACCACGGTGAGATCGTGCAGCAGAAGCGCGGTCACCGAAGGCGACAGGCTGATGCGCGCGGCATAGGCCTGGTAATGCCTTTCGATCGGCACGGGCAGGCTGAACGGCACATTGGTGGAAAAGCCGCGCCGCGCTTCGGCGATCGCACCCAGGACATGGGGATTGCGCAATACGGAGGAGGCGCGTTTGCGGTCCAGGCCGGGGCCCAATACATCGCGCATGGAGCGGTTGACGAACAGGACCCGCTCGTCATCGTCCAGCAGCATCACGGGAATCGGGAGCTGGTCCAGCAACACCCTTGTCATGGGCGGCAGCGAAGCCATGGGATCGTCTACCGATTGTTCCGCATCCCGGAGAATGGGCTGTTGGAAGGAGACGAACTGGGCAATCAGCACCGCCGCCAGGCCCAGCGCCACCAGGCCCCAGAACAGGCCGGGACCGGCGGACAACACCACCGCGCCGCCGGCGATTGCGCCGATGATCAGGGGCCAGGCTATGACGCGCAGGCGCGCGAACGATTCCCGCATCCCCCCATCATAGTCCCGAATGCGACGATTCGATAACGCGGCGAATAGCTTACGGTGACGGCTGTCCGAGGACTGTCATCCAGGGGTCTTTGTTCGTACACGGATCAGCTCGCCCAACCCTGGACATGGGCAGGGAATGGAAAATACAACCTTCACGTGCGGTTTGCTGGAATAAATGGCCAATCTCCATGGAATTCAAGACAATAGGGCTGGAGTTGACGGAGGTAACGCAGGCAGAAACCATGCCTGTCATGAGGGGGCAGTTCCATGAGTCAGGTCATTCTTGCCGAAGATGAAGCGCAACTGCGCCGGCTGATTTCCTCCATGCTGGCGGACAGAGGCGTGAGTGTGACCGAAGCCGCGGACGGGCAGGAAGCCTTGCAACGGTTGAAAGACGATCCCGGCGCCGCCCTGCTTTTGTCCGACATCGTCATGCCCAACATGAACGGCTATGAGCTGGTGGAGGCGTCGCTGAAATTGCGGCCTGAGCTCAAGATCCTGATGATGACGGCTTATGCCGCCGAGCGGCCGCCGCCCTCAGCGCTCAAGGCGCGCGAGATCCGCACCTTGATCAAGCCGTTCGATCCCGACCGGATGTGCGATCTGGTCGTGGACATGCTGGCGCGGCCTTAATCCGGACTTCAATCCGGTTTGGCGCGGCCACGCTTGATTTCGGCGCGATGCTTCTTGCCGTCCAACCGCTTGCGCTTGCTGGCCCTGGGGATTTTTGTG
>DATBCP010000281.1:0-5504 GCA_036270435.1 Rhizomicrobium sp.
CGGCCAGACCAAATACACCGCGGTGGAAGGCATTCCGGAATTGCGCGCCGCCATCGCCGCCAAGTTCAAGCGCGAGAACAATCTGGATTACAAGCCGACCCAGACCTTCGTGGCGCCCGGCGGCAAGACCATCATCTATAACGCGCTGCTGGCGACGCTGAACCCCGGCGACGAAGTGATCGTGCCTGCGCCTTACTGGGTGAGCTATCCCGACATCGCGCTTTTGGGCGGCGCCAAGCCGATGGTGATCGAATGCAGCTTGGAGAATGGCTTCCGCCTGACGCCAGATGCCCTGGACAAGGCTATCACGCCCAAGACCAAATGGCTGATCTTCAACCAGCCGTCCAATCCGACCGGTGCCTGCTACACGCGCGAACAACTCAAGGCGCTCACCGATGTGTTGATGAAGCATCCCCAGGTCTGGGTGCTGACCGACGACATGTATGAGCATCTGGTCTATGGCGGCTTCACCTTCACCACCATCCTGGAAGTCGAGCCGGGGCTGTACGACCGCACCCTGACCATGAACGGTGTGTCCAAGGCCTATGCCATGACCGGTTGGCGCATCGGCTATTGCGCCGGTCCGGAAGACCTGATCAAGGCGATGGCCAAGCTGCAGAGCCAGTCGGCCACCAACGCCACGTCGATTTCGCAATGGGCGGCGGTGGAGGCCTTGAACGGGCCGCAGGATTTCATTCCGAAATTCCAGAAGATCTTCGAGGAGCGGCGCGACCTGGTCGTGTCCATGCTCAACCAGGCCACCGGCATCGAATGCCCCAAGCCCGAAGGCGCCTTCTATGTCTATCCGTCGATCAGGAAGCTGGTCGGCAAGAAGACACCGGCCGGGAAGGTGATCGCCACCGACGGCGATTTCGCCAGCGAGCTTTTGGAAGCGACCGGCGTGGCGGTGGTGCATGGCGCGGCCTTTGGCCTGTCGCCGTTCTTCCGTATCTCTTACGCCACCTCCAACCAGGCGCTGGAAGAGGCTTGCCGCCGCATCCAGGGCTTCTGCAACAGCCTCGTCTGAGGGAGAAGACCCGCTTATTAACGGCGAATTTACTGAGCTTTTGACGTAAAGGCCGAATTAAGCATCGCCCGCCTACATTGGGGCCATGCGCTTTGGCCTCGCATTTTCGGCCATGCTGCTCGCTATCTCCTTGGCGGGCAATGCAAAGGCCTGGGATGTGACCGATGATCTCCAGATCAACGGTTACCTCGACCTGCGCGCCGTGGCGCCTGCCGATCCGCAAAGCTGGCTGCATGGCGGCTTGGGCAAATTCCGTTATGGCGGGATGCAGAAATTCGGCACCGAAGGGGTGCTGCAGGGCGATCTCAATCTTGCGGGGATCAACCTGGACGGCGTGCATCTGGTCAGCGAGTTGCGCGCGGACCCCGACACGCCCAGCATAGTCGACGCGCTGGAAACCTATCTGCGCTACGACCAAATGGCGGGCTCACTCGGCTGGTCGGTGAAGGCCGGCGCTTTCTTCCCCACCATCAGCCTGGAAAATGATGATCTTGGCTGGACCAGTCCCTACACCTTGACGCCATCGGCCATCAATAGCTGGATCGGCGACGAGCTGCGTACCATCGGCAGCGAAGGGACCCTGCGCTGGAAAAGCGATGTCGGCGTGATATCGCTGACCGGGGCGCTCACCTGCTGCAATGACGAAGCCGGCATATTGATCGCCGATCGCGGTTGGGCGATGGATGACCGTCCCACCGGCCTGTTCGAGCGCGTGCGCATTCCCGACCAGACCTTGCGCATCTTTCGCGCCCCCGTCCCGGGACGCACCGGATTGTTCAACGAGATCGACGGCCTTGTCGGCTGGTATGCCGGCGCCACCTGGCAATTGCCCGGCATCGTCAAGCTTTCCGTCACGCGTTACGACAATCAGGGCGAGCCCGAGGCGGTCGCCGGTCGCGACCAGGCCTGGCGCACCAAATTCTGGGATTTCGGCGCCCGAACGCAATTCGGACCTCTCGTGGTGATCGCTCAGCAGATGAGCGGTTATACCGAAATCGCAGGGCCCGGATTTGAAGCCGACACCAAATTCCAGTCCGGTTTCCTGTTGGCCAGCTACGACCTGGATGCCTGGCGGGTGAGCCTGCGCGAGGATCTGTTCCAGACCCGTCGCCTGGCCGCCACCAACAACATTTGGAATGAAGACGGCACGGCCACCACCGGCGCGATTTCCTGGTCGGGCCTGGACGGTATGCGCCTGACGGCGGAGGTCATGGCCATCAATTCCCGGCGTGGCGAATATGTCCCCGCGGGCCTGGGCTATAACCGTCACGACGTCCAGGTGCAGTTCGATTCAAGGTTCTTTTTCTGACTGGACACGGGTTTCCGATATCCGACGAAATGTCATGGCCCGCGAATGCGGGCCATCCAGATGACGCCGGCGTTTCACGTTCAGGATAATCGCGGTCCCAACTGGATGGCCCACACTCCGGTGGGCCATGACAATCCTAAAGTTGGACAAATCCGACCCTTGTCATTGTATGAAAGTATGCATACAATGGAACAATGCTGGAAGGTCTCTCCGTTCAGGACAATGGCATTCCCATTTATGTCCAGCTGCGCGATCAAATTCTCGCCTTGATCGGACGCGGACAGCTGAAACCCGGAACGCAAATGCCCACCATGCGCCAGGTGGCGGTGACGCTGAAGATCGATCTCAACACCGTACAGCGTGCTTACGCCGAGTTGGAGCGCGAGGGGGTGCTGTCCAAGCAGCGCGGTGTCGGCACCTTCGTGACGGACACCGTGCCGCCGCCACGCAACACCAAAAAGCAGCTGCAGGAATTCGCCGCGCGCATCGCGGCCCAGGCCAAGGGCCAGGGCATTGCACTGGATGAATTGGCGGACGCGCTGACGCGGCTGGTCGGGACCAAACGATGAGGAATCATCTCGGCCTGATCCTGTTCGCTCTTGTGGCGTTGATCGTGTGGGGGCGCCTGTTGAGCCTGCCCGCCAAGGGCAGGCGCCCAGAGCCCTGGAGCCAGACCCCTCGCCGAGCCGTCGGCCAAACCGTCGCCCTGGACAGCATGGGCATCCGCCCGCCAATTCCAACAAGAAGCAGTTCCCAAACGGAGGTCCATATGAATCCCATCAGCGCAGTGGTCTTCATCGTCTTCATCGGCGCGGCGGTGCTGGCGCGATTGGCCGACATGCCCATCATCATCACCATCGTACTGGCCTTGATCGGCGTCTTCCTGGGCTACTCCATCAAGATGGCCCAGCAATGGGAACGGGCGGTGATCTTGAGGCTCGGCAAGCTGCATGCCGTGAAGGGGCCGGGCCTCTTCATCCTGGTGCCGATCTTCGATGCGGTTGCGACCTGGATCGACCAGCGTATCCGCACCACCGAAGTCAACGCCGAACAGGCCCTGACCAGGGACACCGTGCCGGTGAATGTGGACGCCATCGTCTTCTGGATGGTGCATGACGCCGAACGCGCCGCTTTGGAGATCGCCGATTATGTCAGCGCGGTTCAGCGTGTCGCCCAGACCTCCTTGCGGGAAATGATCGGCTCCTCGGTTCTGTCGGAACTTCTGTCGGACCGCAAATCCGCCGATGCGGCCCTCAAGGAAGTGATCGGGGCCAAAACCGCGGAATGGGGCGTCACCGTCAATTCGGTGGAGATCCGCGATGTCGCCATCCCCGACAATCTGCAGGATGCGATGAGCCGCCAGGCCCAGGCCGAGCGCGAGAAGCAGGCGCGCGTCACCTTGGGCGCGGCGGAAGAGGAAGTGGCGCAGAAATTCGTCAATGCCGCCAAGCTTTATGCCTCAAACCCGGAAGCGCTGCAGTTGCGCGCCATGAATATCATCTATGAGACCACCAAGGAACGCGGCGCCACCATCCTGATGCCGTCCAGCATGGTGGATGCGATGAACCCCGGCGCTGTCGCCTTCGCCCTCAACATGGCCAAAATCGACCAAGGCAATGCGCCTGCACCCGCCGCGCCGTCCTCCGGACCCTCCGTGCCGCAAGTGCCAAGGACTTAGCTGCTGTTTTATCCTCAAGGGGAGGGTTGGGATTATCGCGTAAACCATACGCGCTCGCAGCCCACAAATTCTGTGACAAGCCGCATGCAAGGCCTTGCATTGGCCCCGCAACGGCGCGAGCATTCCCGGTCTGGAAAGGGGCGCAAGCCCGATCTCGCGGACTCGCGCTCAGGACCATAGACGACTGGTTTTCAGTCCACTGGTTTTTGAAAGCGGAGGCGCGCATGTCCCAGGAAAGCAACAAGGAACGTTCCACCAAAATAAAAGCCTCGCCGCGCGCCATTGCGTTGCTCGGCCCACATGGCGGCGGCAAGACAAGCTTATTGGAGAGCATCACGGTCATCACCGGCGCGGCGCAGCGCAAAGGCTCGGTCGCCACCGGCACCAGCCTGGGCGATAGCAGTCCCGAATCCCGTGCCCGTGTGATGAGCGTGGAGATGAATGTGCTGACCACCCAATTTTTGGGCGAGGAATTCACCTTCCTGGATTGCCCAGGCTCCATCGAATTCCTCAGCGACACCATCAATGTCCTGCCCGGCATCGATGCGGCGGTGGTGGTGTGCGAACCGGACGCGGCCAAGGCGACCATGCTGCAGCCTTTCCTCAAGCGGCTGGCGGACGCGAGCGTGCCGCACCTTCTTTTCGTCAACAAATTCGACAAGGCGCGCGGGTCCCTGCGCACGCTGATGGCCGGGTTGCAGGAAGCCAGCGACAAGCCGCTTTTGCTGCGCCAGATTCCGATTTGGGAGCAGGGCATCGCCACCGGCTTTGTCGACCTGGCGCTGGAACGCGCCTATCATTATCGCCCGCATGGCGCCAGCGAAGTGACCGACATCGCCGATTATGCCCGCGAAAAGGAAGCCCGCTTCCAGATGCTGGAAAAGCTGGCCGATTATGACGAACACCTGATGGAGGAATTGCTGGGCGATGTCGAGCCGCCGCGCGACGAGGTGTTCGGTGAATTGAGACGCGAACTGGCGGAAGGCCTGATGGTGCCGGTGCTGATCGGCTCGGCGGAGGGCGATAATGGGGTGCGCCGGCTGTTGAAGGCGCTGCGCCATGACGTGCCGGAAGTGGCCTGCGCCGCAAAGCGCGCCAATGCCGTAGCTGGCTCTCGAGCCAGCGAAGGCGAAGGTAGACCTTCGCCGGCGGGCGGCGACACCGAGGTGCAGATCCTCAAGACCTTCCATGGCGGTCATGGCGGCAAGCTCAGCCTGGCGCGGGTGTTGCGCGGCCATCTCAAGGACGGCGCGGTACTGCACGGCGCGGGCGGACGCGAAGCCCGCATCGGCGGCATCTTCGCGCTGGCCGGCGACAAGCAGGTCAAGCGCAACATGGCGCAGGCCGGCGACACGGTGGCGCTGGCGCGGCTGGAGGCCTTCGCCACCGGCGAGACGCTGTCGACCGCCAAAGGCGGCGGCAGCCGGATGAAGCTGGAACGGCTGAGCCCGGTCTACCGCCTGGCGGTGGCGGCCCAGGACCGCAAGGAC
>DATBCP010000282.1:0-4152 GCA_036270435.1 Rhizomicrobium sp.
CGCAGATTGTCACGCGCCAGCCCCCAGAAATCCAACTCATAGCTGGCATTGAACGTGAGGCCGAAGGCTTTGGTCCTGCCGAACTGCTGGCAGGCCTGGCCGCTGCAACCGCCATTCACATGTTCGGCCTGGCCGCCGATCTGGGGAAACAGTTGCGCGCGCTGAATGGTGGACTGCGCCTCGGCTTGCATGACCCGCGCTGCAGCCGCGGCGAGATCCCGGTTGCCCTCCTGGGCCTGGACGACGAGTGCCGTGAGAGCCGGATTTCCAAAACCCTGCCACCAATCGGCCTTCGGCCAGACTGGGGCTTGCGGCATCACCGGGCCGGTGAAGCGCTTGGGCACCAGTTGCGGCGACATCACCTGCGGCACCGGCGTGGAGCAACCGGCCAATCCGATGGCCAGCATGGAGGCAAGAAGAAGAACGGGCTTATTCATAGCGCAGCGCATGGATGGGATTGGCGCCCGCCACCCGCCGGGCATGGGCAAAGACGGTGGCCCAGGCGATGAGCATGGCCGCGCCGCCGGCGCCCACAAAGTAAAGCGGACTGAGCGGTATGCGATAGGCAAAGCCTTGCAACCAATCATGGAGATAATACCAGGCCACCGGCCAGGCGATGACATTGGCGATCAGCACCGGGATCGTGAATTGCCATAACAGCAGCCAGACGACATCGC
Organism: Rhizomicrobium sp.; assembly: GCA_036270435.1. Lineage (GTDB taxonomy): Bacteria > Pseudomonadota > Alphaproteobacteria > Micropepsales > Micropepsaceae > Rhizomicrobium. Next base: position 678 of record DATBCP010000282.1, read on the forward strand.
GCGTGCGGGCGCCGAACACCTTGCGGATGCCGATCTCCTTGGTGCGGCGGCCGGCGGTGAAGGCGGCCAGCCCGAACAGGCCCAGGCAGGCAATGAAGATGGCGACACCGACGAACACGCCGAACAGCCTGCCCTGGCGTTCGTCCGCCAGAAATTGCTTGTTGTAGTCGTCGTCCAGGAAGTGCCGTTGCAGAGCGATGCTCGGCGCAAACCTATGCCAAGTGTGGTCAATGAAGGAAAGCGCTTCCGGGACATGCCCGTTACGGATGCGGACGGAAAGATGGCCCAAGGGAAAATCCCGCCAATACATATAGAGAGTGCCATCCACGGGTTTTTTGGGTCCGTCATGTTTGACGTCGGCGACAATCCCCACCACTGTGATGCCGGCGCCGCCGAAGGCATTCAATTTCAACGTCTTTCCAATCGCTTCTTGCGGCGAATAACCCAGACGCCGCGCCGCGGTGGCGTTGACCAGGACATTGAAGGACGGGACATTCTTGCCATTGATCTGGGCCATCGAGATCCCGTCCGCGCCGCGCTGGTCCGACAGCAGCCGGCCCGCCAGGAGACGCATCCCGTAGAGATGCATATAGTCCGGGCTGGCCGGGATCAGGCCGAAGAAATCGCTGGACGATGCGCCGGGAATATGGACCGAGATATTGTTGTGGTCATTGCTGAAAGGCACCGCATCGGACATGGCGACATCGGAAATGCCGGGGTCGGTCTTGAGCGTGTTGGCCATGCTTTCGGCCGTGGCGGGCGGGATGCTGTTGGTCTTCACCACCACAACCGCTTCCTTTCGGAAACCGAGATCGATGTTCCGCGAGAAGGAGATCTGGGCGAAGATCACCACGGCGGCAATGCCCAATCCGATGGATACCGCAAATTGCACCACCACCAGCGCGGTGCGGGTCAGGCCGCGGCCGCCTCTGCCGGTCATCCGCATGGTGGAAGCCGGACGGAAGGCCGACAGCACCAGCGCCGGATAGGCGCCGCTCAACAGGCCCGCGGCCAGACCCGCAGCCAGGATGATGGAGAAGACCTGCCAATCCCAAACATCATGAACGCCGGCCGGGATGCCCAGGAAGCCGCCGAACAGAGGCAGTACTATCTCCGTCAGCGCCAGCGCGAAGACCAGAGAGATCGCGGCCGTCAGCACAGACTCGCCCAAGAACTGAATGATCAACTGCCGCCGCGTCGCGCCCGCCACTTTGCGCAAGCTGATTTCGCGCGCCCGCATCATGGCCCTGGCGGTGGCGAGGTTGGTGAAGTTGAAGCAGGCGATCAGCAGGATCAAAGCGCCGATGGCGGCGAAACCGTAGACCATGGTCCAGCTTCCCGGCGAGGTCATGCTGCCATAGCGGTCGGTCGACAGATGCACGTCACGGAACGGTATCAGGGTCGGCGCCAGGACCTCGCTGCCCCGCGCCTTGATATTCAGCATCTTGGCGGGATTGAGCTGGCGGTCGATGATGGCTTTGGATTTCGCCATCACCAGGTTGGGATCGGCGCCCGGCGCCAACAGGACATAGCCCCAGCCGCTGTTATAAAGCCAATTTTCGCGCATCTCCTGCGTGACCAGGCCGGCAGCGCCGTTGTTCGGCACCAAGACTTCCGCCTTCAATTGCGTGTTATGCGGTAAGTCCCGCAGGATACCCGTCACCACCAGCGCCTGCTGCTTTACCTGGCAACCTTGGTACAGGGCATCGCATTGTTCTCTGGCGATGATCAGGGACTTTCCGATCGCCGCCTGGTCTCCAAAATATTTCCTGGCCGTCGCTTGGGAGAGGACCACCGATTCAGGGCGGGCAAAAGCCCAGGCGGGATTGCCGGCAGCCAGAGGCAGCTTGATCACCTGCAGGAAGTTGGGATCGACAACCTCAATGGTTTCGGGAAATTGCCGGTTCCCCGCCAGGACGGTGGCCGACCGCCATGCCAATCTTGTCCTGGCCTTGATTTCCGGAATCTGGTCCAGCATCGCGTCGATCAGGGGAAAAGCGATCTTGGTGTCCCGTATAGGAGGTTTTCCCGGAAGATTTTGGGTGCTCTCCACCCGGTAGAGATTTTCCGTTTCCGGCGTCCAACGGTCATAGGAGAGCTGGTCGCGCACGAACAGGATGATGAAGATGGCGCAGGTGAGCCCGACGGTGAGACCGGCGATGTTGATGAAGCTGTAGAGTTTGTGCCGAACGATATTGCGAAACGCCGTGACGAGATAATTATGAAACATGGCGCACCTCACTCGTAACGCAGCGCGTGGATGGGACTGGCGCCCGCGACCCGGCGGGCATGGGAGAACACCGTCGCCCAGGCGATCAGCAGCGCCACTAGGCCGGCGCCCAGGAAATAGAGCGGGCTGAGCGGAATGCGATAGGCAAAGCCTTGCAGCCAGCCATGCAGGTAATACCAGGCGATGGGCCAGGCGATCAGGTTGGCGATCAGCACCGGAATGGAGAACTGCCACAGCAACAGGAAGATCACGTCGCGGATGCGCGCCCCGAACACCTTGCGGATGCCGATCTCCTTGGTGCGGCGGCCCGCGGTGAAGGCGGCCAGGCCGAACAGGCCCAGACAGGCGATGAAGATGGCGATGGCGACGAAGATCGCGAACATCTGCCCTTGCTTGCGGTCGGCCTGATAGAGCTTTTCAAAACTGTCGTCCAGGAAGGTGCGGGTCAGCACGGTATTGTGAACGAAGCTGCGGGAGACACGCTCGATATAAGCCATCGCCTCCGGCGTGCGCCCGGCCTGAATACGAATGGAAAGAGCCTGTGCGCTTTTGGGCCTGTAGAAATAAATGGTCTGCACCACCGGGGAGCGCGCGCCCTCCACCAGCTGGTCGGCGGCGACACCGACGACCTGCATATGCGATTTCTCGACCAGGACGGTCTTTCCGATGATATCGGCCGGCGTGTAACCCAAGGCGCGCACCAGCGCGGCATTGACCATGATATTGTGGCCGTCATTGCGTGCCGCCACATCGGTACCATCCGCGGTGTTATAGAACGCGTCGTCGCTGCGATGATCGGACAGGACACGGCCCGCCAAAATCCTGATGCCATAGAGATCGAAATAGTCCGGCGTGACGGCGAAGCTGGTGGGCGACAGGATATTCGGGTCACCCGGCTTTTGGGTGGTCAGCGTGTTGTTGGATCCGCTGAAGGCGACAAAGCTGGAGCGGGCAACCCCCAGGATTCCGGGGCCTTTGGACAGGGCGCGGGCAAAGCTTTCAACACCTTCCGGCGACAGACGTCCGCCCGTGCCGGTGATCACGATATTGTCGCGGCGGAAGCCCAGATCGAGGTGCCGGGCAAAATCGATCTGCCGGAACACCACGATAGCCGCGATGCCCAGCCCAATGGAAACAGCGAACTGAAGCACCACCAAGGTTGTGCGGAGCGTGCCGGAGCCCGGATTTCCGCTCGTGTTGGCCCTGAGCACCGCGGCCGGGCGGAAACCCGACAGCACCAGCGCC
>DATBCP010000283.1:0-3416 GCA_036270435.1 Rhizomicrobium sp.
CGGTTGCAATGGATGGTTACGCCGCCATGGGCGAGAGGCGTCCCCGCTCTTAGCGGGGCAAATCGGTCTCGCTACTCACGCTGTCGCTAGCGAGGGACCGATTTGAGCATCGAGCGCCGCGAGCTTGGGCGAGCGGCCGGAGCGGCTATTCCGGCCTCAGCCGGACCTGAGCGGAACCTTCACATAAGGGAACCCGTTTGCCACTGACATCATTGTCCTCTTGGACATCATGGGAGAGTGTCATGGCAGTGGAAGTTGATAATTCCGGCGGCGGCGGCAATGTGCTGATCGGTTTTCTATTGGGCGCGGTCCTGATCGCGGTTGCGATCGTCGGATTCTTCATGTGGGACAATTACAAGAGCCATGCCGGCGCGCCCGCGCCCGCGGCCACGGTGATCGTGAAAAAGCATTAGGACGCCGCGCTAGGAGAAATGCCGGTCCCAGATCATCAAGGCGATGCTGGCGCCCACGGGCGTCATCAAAAGCGCCGCCGCGAACCAGAGGCCCGGGCGCCGGCCGTCAAGCCTGGCCCAATAAGAGACGCCCATCGCCGCCAATAAGTAGAGAAATATGAGCATCATCCCTGCCTGAACCCTCCCTCAAGGGGAGGGTGAATTTTCATTTTTTTGCGTTCTTGACCAGATCTTCAACCACCGACGGATCGGCCAGGGTGGAGGTATCGCCCAGGCTTGACGTCTCGCCTTCCGCGATCTTGCGCAGGATGCGGCGCATGATCTTGCCGGAGCGGGTCTTGGGCAGGCCGGGCGCGAACTGGATCATATCCGGCTTGGCGATGGGGCCGATCTCATGGCCGACGAACTTCTTCAACGCGTCGTTCAAGGTATCGCTCGCTGTCACGCCCGCCTTCAAGGTGACATAGGCATAGATGCCCTGGCCCTTGATGTCATGGGGATAACCCACTACCGCGGCCTCGGCCACGTCATGATGGCCGACCAGCGCGCTTTCCACTTCCGCGGTGCCCAGCCGGTGGCCCGAGACATTGATCACATCGTCGACGCGGCCGGTGATCCAGTAATAGCCGTCCTCGTCGCGGCGGCAGCCGTCGCCGGTGAAATACTTGCCGCGATAGGTCTTGAAATAGGTGTCGATGAAGCGCTGATGGTCGCCATAGACGGTGCGCATCTGGCCGGGCCAGCTTTCGACCAGGCACAGATTGCCGCTGGCCGCGCCTTCCAGCACCTTGCCATCGGCGTCCACCAGCTGCGGCATCACGCCGGGCAGGGGCTTGGTGGCCGAGCCGGGTTTCAAATCGGTGGCACCTGGCAAAGGCGCGATCAGGGAGGCGCCCGTCTCGGTCTGCCACCAGGTATCGACAATGGGGCAGCGGCCGTCGCCCACCACCCGGTGATACCACAGCCAGGCTTCCGGATTGATCGGTTCGCCCACGCTGCCCAAAAGACGCAAGGAGGCGCGGCTGGTTTTCTTCACCGGCGCGTCGCCGTCGCGCATCAGGGCGCGGATGGCGGTGGGGGCGGTGTAGAAGATATTCACCTTGTGCCTGTCGATCACCTCCCAGAAGCGCGAGCTGGTGGGATAATTCGGCACGCCCTCGAACATCATGGTGGTGGCGCCGTTGGCCAGCGGGCCATAGACAATATAGGTGTGACCGGTGACCCAGCCGACATCGGCGGTGCACCAAAAAATGTCGCCTTCGTGATAATCGAAGACATACTGATGGGTGTAGGACGCCCAGAGCAGATAGCCGCCGGTGGTGTGCAACACCCCCTTGGGTTTTCCGGTCGAGCCGGAGGTGTAGAGGATGAACAGTGGGTCTTCCGCGCCCATCACCTCGGCGGGACAGTCGGCGGGCACCTGTGCCGCCGCCTCATGATACCAGACGTCCCGACCGGCTTTTATGTCGACCTTGCCGCCTGTGCGCTTGACCACGATGACACTGGTCACGCCGGGCGCCTTGGCCAGGGCTTCGTCGGTATTCTTTTTGAGGGGGATGGGCTTGCCGCCGCGCATGCCCTCATCGGCGGTGATCACCACCTTGCTGTCGCAATCGATGATGCGCCCCGCCAGGCTGTCGGGCGAGAAGCCGCCAAACACCACCGAATGCACAGCGCCGATCCGCGAGCAGGCCAGCATGGCATAGGCGGCTTCCGGGATCATGGGCATGTAGATGGTGACACGGTCGCCTTTTTGAACGCCGTGCGCCTTCAGCACATTGGCGAATTTGCAGACCTCTTCATGCAGCTGCCGGTAGCTTATGTGCTTGCTGTCGGCAGGATCGTCGCCTTCCCAGATGATGGCGGTCTGGCCACCTCGCTTGGCCAGATGGCGGTCGATACAGTTGGCCGAGACATTCAGCGCGCCATCCTCGAACCATTTGATGGAGAGATTGTCAGGGTCCCAGCTGACATTCTTGACCTTGGTGAAAGGGCGCATCCAATCCAGCCGTCCTGCTTCCTTGCGCCAATAGCCGTCGGGATCCTTCACCGATCGCGCATAGGCGTCTTCATATTGCGCCTTGGTCATAAAAGCGCGCTTCTTCCAGTCTTCCGGTACCGGAAACAGGCTGTCGGACATGTTTGCTCTTTGTTCGTTCTTTTGGGCTTGCGTCCGGCGCGATGGTGCTATGATCAAGGCTCTACAATCAAGGCACGCTTAGGTTTTCTTTGCGAGCGTAGCGAGATTAGAAAACCTCGCGCCCGGAGGACATATGCAGCTTCATCTTTCCACCTGGCCCGAGGTCGAAGCCTATCTGGCCCGGTCCAAGGCGATCTTGATCCCGATCGGCTCCACCGAACAGCATGGCCCCAACGGGCTTCTGGGCACCGACGCGCTATGTCCGGAGATCATCGGCAAGCGGGCCGGGGACGAGGGCGGATTCCTGGTCGGGCCCACCTTCAATGTCGGCCAGGCGCAACATCATATGGGCTTTCCAGGCACCATTACCTTGCGCCCCTCCACCATGATCGCCGCCATGCTGGATTGGGCGCAATCGCTGACGCGTCACGGCTTCGAGCGCATCTATTGGCTGAACGGCCATGGCGGCAATATCGCCACAATCACCGCGGCCTTTTCCGAAATCTATCATGGAGTGAGCTTCGACCGATCAGGCGCCAACCATCCGCCGCTGCGCTGCTCCTTGCGCAACTGGTGGGAACTGCCGGGGGTTATGGATGTCTGCCGCCAGTTATTCCCGGTGGGAGAGGGCAGCCATGCCACGCCATCGGAGGTGTCGGTGACCTGGTTTGGTTATCCACATGCCGTCAAACAGGTGGCCATGACTCCGCGTATCGCGCCCACCGGTCCCATCCTGGATGCCGAGGATTATCGGCGCCGTTTTCCCGACGGCCGTATCGGTTCCGACCCCAGCCAGGCCAGCGCGGAAGCCGGGGAAAAGATCGTGGCGGCGGCCGTGAAGGGCGTGATCGCCGAATTCAAAC
>DATBCP010000284.1:0-4912 GCA_036270435.1 Rhizomicrobium sp.
GGAAGGGCTGGATCGCGCCTTCACCAAATTGGCGGCGCTCAAGCCGATCTGGGCCCATGACAGCAAGGATGCGCTGGAATGGGTGAAGAACGGGCAGGCGGTCATGGCGACAGCCTTGAACGGCGACCTGCAGGCGGACAAGGACTTCACCCCCGGCGTGATCTGGGACCATCAGCTTTACGAACTGGACGTGTTCGGCATCCCGGCGGGCAACCCCAACAAGCAGCGCGCTCTGGACTATATCGCCTACGCCACCGGCAGTGCACCGTTGGCGGCGATGGCGGATTGGGTGGCGTTCGGTCCTGCCCGTCACAGCGCGCTGGCGTTGGTGAAAAACAATCCGGAGACGGGCACGCCGGTGCGTCCCTTGCTGCCGACCGCGCCGGAAAATTTCGTTCAGGCTTTTGCCGTCGACGATGGCTGGTGGCTGACCCATGGCGAGGCCATCGCCTCACGCTGGCGGGAGTTCGTCTCGCGATGATCACCTACGCCCTGCGCCGCTTGCTGGGCGCCATTCCCACCATGTTCGTGATCATCACCCTCGCCTTCTTCATGATGCGGATCGCGCCTGGCGGCCCCTTCGACAGCGAGCGCCGCCTGCCGCCTGAAGTGGAACGCAACGTCAAGGCCGCCTACAACCTCGACAAGCCGTTGAGCCGGCAATACCTGATCTATCTGGGCAGGCTGGCGCATGGCGATCTCGGCCCTTCCTACAAGAACAAGGATTTCACTGTGGTGCAGCTGATCGGCATCGGGCTGCCGGTGAGTGCGCGACTGGGACTTTCTGCCATGGCGCTGGCGCTGCTGCTGGGGACCGCGCTGGGCGCGAGCGCGGCCCTGAGGCAGAACCATTGGCAGGACTATTCGGTGATGGGTGTCGCGATGCTGGGCATCACCATTCCCACCTTTGTCACGGCGCCGATCCTCACCTTGATATTCGGTGTCTATGGCATTTCCCTGTTCGGCCATGAACTGACCCTGCCGGTGGGCGGCTGGAATGGCGGCGCTTTGCGCAATCTGATCCTGCCGGTGACGGTGCTGTCGCTGCCCCAGATCGCCATCGTCGCCAGACTGATGCGCGGTTCGATGGTGGAAGTGTTGCGCGCCAATTACATCCGCACCGCCCGCGCCAAGGGCCTGCCGGTTTCGCGCATCGTGTTGAGCCATGCCTTGCGGGCCGCCGCTTTGCCGCTGGTGTCCTATCTGGGTCCCGCGCTGGCCGCCATTCTCACCGGCTCGCTGGTGGTCGAGCAGATATTCGGCCTGCCCGGCATCGGCCGCTATTTCGTGCAAGGCGCACTGAACCGCGACTATACCTTGGTGATGGGGGTGGTGATCTGTTACGCGGCGCTGGTCATCCTGCTGAACTTCCTGGCGGACATCCTGTACGGCGTTCTCGATCCCCGCGTGAGGCTTGGATGATCGACCCCTTCCGCCTTTCGCAGCTTCGCTTTTGGCGCTCCAGCTTTCGCCTACGCGCCAGCAAGCGCTGCTACAGGCACCTCCCCCTTAAATGCGCGTCGCCCAAAGGGGGAGAGCGATGATAGCGACCGGCCAGACGCTCAAAGCCGTCGAGGAAATCAAAGGCCGCAGCCTGTGGGTGGATGCGCGCAGGCGGCTGCTCAAAAATCGCGCCGCCATGGCCGGCATCATCATTCTGGCCCTGATCGCGCTGCTGGCGGTGCTGGCGCCCGCGCTATCGCCATTCGCCTATGACGAGGTCAATTACGACATCATCGCCTGCGCTCCCAACTGGTGGCCGGCCGAGGCCGCGTGCCGCGCTCCCGGCCACATCTTCGGCACCGACTCGGTGGGCCGCGACCTGTTCGTACGGGTGCTGTTCGGGGCAAGGGTGTCACTGGCAGTGGGGCTGGTGGCGACCCTGGTGTCGCTTCTGATCGGCGTCCTGTATGGCGCGGTGGCCGGCTATCTGGGCGGCCGCACCGACGCGCTGATGATGCGCGCGGTGGACATTCTTTATTCCCTGCCCTTCGTCTTTTTCGTCATCATCCTGATGGTGATCTTCGACCGCAACTTCATCCTGCTGTTCGTGGCGATCGGCTGCGTGGAGTGGCTGACCATGGCGCGCATCGTGCGCGGCCAGACCCTCTCCATCAAGCACAAGGAATTCATCGAAGCGGCGCGGGCGGCCGGGGTCGGGCCATTGGCCATCATCACCCGGCATGTCATTCCCAATGTGGTGGGGCCGGTGGTGGTTTATGTCACCCTGACGGTGCCGGGCGTGATCCTGACCGAAAGCTTCCTCTCCTTCCTGGGCTTAGGCATCCAGGAACCGCTCACCAGCTGGGGCGTGCTGATCTCGGACGGTGCCGACCAGATGGAAACCGCGCCCTGGATGCTGCTCTTTCCAGCTTTGTTCATGGCGGTGACCCTGTTCTGCTTCAATTATGTCGGCGACGGCTTGCGCGACGCGCTCGACCCCAAGGACCGGTGATCCGATGGCCGCGTTGCTGGAGATCGCCGGTCTCAATGTGCATTTCGCCCTGGCCGATGGCGAGGTCCATGCCGTCAAGGATGCCAGCCTCACCATTCAGGAAGGCGAATGCCTGGGCGTGGTGGGCGAGAGCGGTTCGGGCAAGAGCCAGCTTTTCCTGGCTGCCTTCGGTCTCCTGGCCGCCAATGGCCGCGTCCAGGGCAGCGTGAGATACCGGGGCGAGGAGATATTGGGCGCACCCGCCAAACGGCTCAACGGCCTGCGCGGCGGCGCCGTCACCATGATCTTCCAGGACCCGCTGACCTCGCTGACGCCGCACATGAAAGTGGGGGCGCAGATCGCCGAGGCCTTGATGCTGCACCGGCATGTATCCCGCGCCGAAGCGGAGGAAAAGGCGCGCGCGATGCTGGACTATGTCCGCATTCCCGAAAGCGCCCGGCGCTTGAAGCAATATCCCCATGAACTGTCCGGCGGCATGCGCCAGCGGGTGATGATCGCCATGGCGACCATCACCGGTCCCGACCTGATCATCGCGGATGAACCCACCACCGCACTGGATGTGACGGTGCAGGCCCAGATCCTGGAGATTCTTCGCGCCCTGAAGACCGACCGCAAAACCGCCATTGCCATGATCAGCCATGACATGGGGGTGATTGCGGGCCTGGCCGACCGGGTGCAGGTCATGCGCCATGGCCAAATCGTGGAAAGCGGCGGCGCGGACGACATCTTCTATGCGCCCAAGGCCAGCTACACGCGCATGCTGCTGGCGGCCCTTCCGAAAGCGGATGAAACGCCGGCACCGGCCGGCATGATAGGAGCACCGCTCCTGACGGTGGATGACTTGAAAGTCAGCTTTTCCGTGAAAGACGGGCTGTTCGGCAAAACCCAGCAGTTACGCGCCGTGGATGGCGTCAGCTTCACCCTTCACCAGGGCGAAACCCTGGGCGTGGTGGGCGAAAGCGGATGCGGCAAGTCCACCCTGGCGCGCGCGGTGCTGCAACTGTTGCCCAAGACCGGCGGCCGGGTGGTGTGGCTGGGCCGCGACCTGGATGCCGCCACCCAATCCGACATCCGCAAGCTGCGGGAGGATTTCCAGATCGTATTCCAAGACCCGTTGGCAAGCCTGGACCCGCGCATGCCGATCGGCCTGTCCATTGCCGAACCGCTCAAGGCCTTGGAGCCGGGTCTTTCACGTGAAACCGTGCGCGGGAAAGTCCGCGCCATGATGCAACGCGTGGGCCTGGATGCAGCCTGGATCAACCGCTATCCCCACGAACTGTCCGGCGGGCAGAATCAACGGGTCGGCCTGGCGCGCGCCATGATCCTGGGTCCCCAGATGCTGGTTTGTGATGAGGCGGTAAGCGCGCTGGATGTCTCCATCCAGGCGCAAATTGTGAACTTGATCCGCAGCCTGCAGGCGGAAACGCGAATGGCTCTGATTTTCATCAGCCACGACCTGTCGGTGGTGCGCCGTCTCTCCCACCGGGTGATGGTGCTGTATCTGGGCCGGGTGGTGGAACTTGCACCCAGCACGAAGCTGTATACCGACCCCCGCCATCCCTACACGCGCGCGTTGCTTTCGGCCGTGCTTTCCCCGGATCCGCGTGCCGAACGCGCCAAAAAACGCGAGCTTTTGACCGGCGATTTGCCGTCGCCGCTGGATCCGCGCGCCCAATTAACATTCTTCAAGTCGCGGCTGGGCACCCCCGATTACCGGCCCAAATTGCAACAGGTCGCGCCCGATCATTGGGTCGCCGAACACGACTAACTTCCGCGCTTCAAACTGTGCTATAAAATCGGTGATGCGCCGCTCGGATATGGCGCCGCAAATTAAACAACGGAGACGCCATAAACAGACCGCCGCAGCGCAATAATCCAGGAGGCAACAGATGAGCAATCTGCAGGAATTCCACCATTTCGAGGAGGCGCCGGATGTAAAGTCCCGTACCTGGGTGGCGATTGTCATAGCAGTCATCATGGCCGGCTTCGGGGTCTATGTTTATGAGAAGATATGGAGTCCCCGCGTGCCGCCCTCGCCGGTCTTGGACAGCCAGCTTCCCGCACGCTGACCTATTGCGCAGGCCGTCTGCGCGCGGCTAGCGGACGCGTCTCACCTTGTGGTGCTGGTTTTCGTCGTTCAGCACCAGATTGAAGCTGTGCAGGGCGCCTTGGCGGATCGTCACCCGCATGCTTGAAGCGGGCTGGCGCCAGCGGACGGGGTTCTTGGCGGCATCGTCGTCGGTCTGCTGCCAGACCTGACCGTCAGGCAATGTGACGGTAAAACCGTCGCGTGTGACCTCATAGGATTTTATGGGCGCGTTGTTGACGACATCGTCGCCCCCGAACACATCCAAAATACCGGACTTTTTGGGCATCGGCGGCGGTCCGCTGCGCACAGCGGCGCGACTCACGGTCGCCGGAAGTGCGGAAGGCTGAGGCTGGGTCTGCAGCAGCTTG
>DATBCP010000285.1:0-2715 GCA_036270435.1 Rhizomicrobium sp.
GCCAGCACCACGCGCTTGGCCTGGTCGCTCCATTGGATGGTGGTGCTTTCGGCCAGGCGCGGGCTGGCGGCATCGCAGGCGACAAGGGGCGCGCAGAGAAACGCCAATGCGATAACCTTGCCGCAACTCATCTTCGCCTCACGCGACGGCAAAATTATAGCAAGAATCCTGACGCTGTTGCGGGCGCCGAAAACAAAAAAGCCGTCTCTCGCGGGTGCCGCACAGAGTTCCGGCGCGGGCGAATTTCAGGAAGCGTTTTCCCCCGGCTGGTCCGCCAGCTTTTGCACCGAGACATAATTGTCTTGCCGGTGGCCAGCAGCGGTATCGCCTCCACCAGGACAACCCGGCGCGGCAGCGCCAGCTCGGTAACGCCATGATTCTGCGCCCAGCCCACCATGTCGATGCGGCGCGCCTCCTTGGCGTCCGTCACCAGCACGATCTGCTCGCCCTTGCGGCCATCGGGCACCGCAACGGCGGCATGGGCGTTTTCGGGCCAAAGCGCGGTGGCGATGTTTTCCACCACCGCCAGCGAAACCGCCTCGCCGCCGATCTTGGCGAAACGTTTGAGGCGGCCGCGGATGGCGATGAAGCCTTCGTCATCGATCGAAACGATATCGCCGGTATCGTACCAACCGTCCGCGGGGGCCACGATCTCGCCCGGCGCATCGGGGCGGATATAGCCCAGCATGATATTGGGACCGCGGACCTGGAGCCTGCCGGCGCCGGCGATGCCTTCCACCGGTTCCAGCCGGGCTTGCATGCCGGCCATCATCCGGCCCACGGTTCCGGGATGGTTGGCTTCGATCTGGTTGGCGGCCACCACCGGCGCCGCCTCGGTGACGCCATACCCCTCCAACAAGGTCACGGTGGATTTCTTGCGCAGGAAGGAGCGGGTTTCATCGCGCAACCGTTCGGCGCCGCACACCGCCATGCGCAGGCTGTTGAGCTCTCCGGTATCGCTGGCGCGGGCATACTGGTTGATGAAAGTGTCGGTCGACAGAAGGATGGTGGCGCCATAGCGCTGGATGCGGCGCACAATCTCCTTGGGCTGCAGCGGGGTGGGGTGGCACACCACTTTCACGCCCGCAACCAACGGCACCAGGGTTCCCACGGTCAGCCCGAAACAATGGAAGACGGGCAGGGGATTGAACAGCACGTCTTCCGGGTAAAGGTCGATATGGGCGCGCACCTGCGCGACATTGGCCAAAAGATTCTCATGGCTGAGCGCCACGCCTTTGGGTTCGCCCTCGGTGCCCGAGGTGAACAGGATCACCGCCGGCCTGGCAGGATCCGGCCTTGCGGCCAGAAGGGCGGGCGCGAACTTGCCGGCGGCCCCGGTCAGCTTGTTCACCAGCGACAGGCTTTTGCGCACATCCTCCAGATAGACGATCTTCGCCCCCAGCCAGTCGACCAGCGCTTGCAAGCCCGCCACATCCACCAGCCGGCGGGCCGTCACCACCCGCTTCACCTGGGCGGTGGCCAGCGCGCTTTTCAGGCTGCTGAGCCCGCTGGTGAAATTCAGCATGGTGGGAATGCGCCCATAGGCCGACAGGGCGAAGAAACTCAGCGTCGCCGCCGCGCCGGTAGGCAGCATCACCCCGACGCATTCCCCCGATCGCGTGCCACGCTTCAGCGCCGAGCCGAGCGCGAAACTGGCAAGGATGATGTCATCATAGGTAAGGGCTCGATCGTCGCCGTCGACCAGGGCGACACTGGCCGCCCCATGCTCGCGCCGCGCCTCAACCAGCGCCTGGAATACCGAGCGTTCGGCAACGGCCGGATCGAACGCTGTGCGCGAGGGCCTGGCCAATTCCGGCATCGAATCCTTCCAAGAAACTGGGAAGGGTTCTTTACCTCAAGTGGCGTGAAAATGCCCGATCCAGCTTTGAAAACTGCGCACCAGTCTTTCGCGCCCGGACGGACCGGCGGACTTGAACAGCTGCGCGATCTGCTGGCGCAGCGGCCGGGAGTCGGCCCACAGCTTTTCGGCCTGGGGTTCCAGCGCGCTGCGTAACGGTTTGATGACTTCGCGTTCCAGACGCTTTGGTCCCACAACCGCGACAGCCAGGGCCACCAGGCCGGCGGTGCCAAGCACATAATAGGCGGTGCGCGCCTGGCGGCTCCTCACGATGCGGCTCAAGGTGCTGATCACTGGGCCGGTCCGTGAGGATTTGTTGGCGGAAAGCCGGACCACCGAACGGGCGGAACGCCGGGATTGGACACGGGGTGCCATGAATACGCCCTCCGATCAGGTTGCATGACACCAACGCGGCAGACTGCGCGAAAGTTCAACAATTGTTGTGGTTTTTGAAAAGGACCCGGCAGCGACAGCTGCCGGGTCGAGTTGTTCAGGACCCCCCACAAAGGGAAAAACAGGGGTGCTGTGAACCGATGTTGCCACGAGCGCCGTGCCCTTTCGATGGGGCCGTGTAACCGCTACCAGGGTAAATATTCCCAATATTATACTTCCCCTACCAGGGCTAAATCCCGCCTGTGAATTGCAGCCCCCAGATAATGACCGGGGCAATCAGCAACCTATCGCACAATTGGTGGGATCAATGCCTAAGAAGAAACCGAAAGCGAAGCGGCCCAAGGGCTATTCCAAGCTTTCGCAAAAGGAAAAGTTTATCGCCGCTGCCAAGGAATTTGAGGCCGATGAAACAGGAGAGACATTCCTAAAATCGTCCAAGACAATCGCAAAGGCCAAGCCGAAAG
>DATBCP010000286.1:0-13960 GCA_036270435.1 Rhizomicrobium sp.
CATAGCCTTCGCCATATTCGCCAAAGCCGATGCCGGGCGACACCGCCACCTTGGCATGGATCAGCAAATCTTTTGCGAATTCCATGGAGCCGAGAGTCCGGTACTTTTCCGGCACAGGCGCCCAGGCAAACATGGATGCCGGCGGCGCGGGAATCTCCCAGCCCGCCGCCGCCATGCTTTTCACCAGCACATCGCGGCGCGCTTTGTAGGTGGCGCGTATCTCCTCCACGATGTCTTGCGGCCCGTTCAACGCCGTCGCCGCCGCCACCTGGATGGGCGTGAAGGCGCCGTAGTCCAGATAGGATTTGATCCGGGCCAGCGCTCCGATCAGTTTTTCATTTCCTGCGGCAAAACCCATGCGCCAGCCCGGCATGGAATAGGTTTTGGACAGCGATTGGAATTCGATGGCGATGTCCTTGGCGCCCTCCACCTGAAGGATCGAGGGCGGCCGATTGGCATCGTCGAAATAGATATCGGCATAAGCCAGGTCGCTGAGCACCCAGATCTCATGCTTCTTGGCGAATTTTATGATCTCCTTGTAGAAATCCAGGTCGACGATCTGGGCGGTCGGGTTGCTGGGATAGTTCACCACCAGCGCCAAAGGTGACGGCACCGAATGGCGCGTGGCAGTCCCTAAACGCGACAGATATTCCTCGGGCGAAGTTGCCGGGACATGGCGGATGGCCCCGCCAGCGATCATGAAGCCGAAGGCGTGGATGGGATAAGCGGGATTGGGCACCAGGATCACATCGCCCGGCGCCGTGATGGCCATGGCGAGATTGGCGAAGCCTTCCTTGGAACCGAGTGCCGCGATCACTTCGGCATCGGGATTGAGTTCCACGCCGAAGCGTCGTTTGTAATAGGCGACATGGGCCTTGCGCAGGCCCTTGATGCCGCGCGAGGCGGAATAGCGATGCGCGCGGGGATCGCGCGCGGTTTCGCACAGCTTGTCCACGATGTGTTGGGGCGTCTCCAGGTCCGGATTGCCCATGCCGAAGTCGATAATGTCTTCGCCCCGGGCGCGCGCCTGCGCCTTGAGGCGGTTGACTTCCTCAAAGATATAAGGTGGCAGCCGCTTGATGCGGTAAAAGTCGGTTTGCATGACCTTAAATCCCGAAAACGCCTCAGAGTCGGGGATTTGCCCCGGCGAGGCAATCATTATTGGGGCAATTGGGGCGCTTTTTGAGCAAGGCTTTTATTCAATTATCGCAGGCTTGGCTTGCGTCAGCGAGCATGCGCCTTGCTGATACATGGGTTCAGCCAGATACGAATATCTCGGCCCGGCGGTTGCCGTCTTCGCCCTTGGGCATGGATTCATAATAGATGGGCTGGCTATCGCCCACGGCTTCGATCTGTACCTTGTCCGCGGGCACACCCGCCTTGATCAGGGCCTGGGCGACCGCATTGGCGCGCGCCTGAGACTTTTGAAAGATCACTTCCAGATGGCGTTCCACCGTCATGTTCCCGGTGCGGCTGGAGGCATGGCCGATCACTTTCACTGTGCCGGCGCCGCCACCGGCGCGGAAGGCGGCGACTGCTTCACGCACCTTGGTGCGGGCTGCTGCCGGAAGATTGGTCGTGTCGCTGGGGAAATAGATGATCGCCGTGGGTGGGACACCGCCATTCATGGCGGCCGCCATCCCCGACGGGGTTCCGGGGCCCCCATTCAAGTCGGCGACGACATCGCCCGCGGGCGCCGCGCCGCGTCCCGCGGCTGAAGAAACCGCCGGCACCGCAGGCGCGCCGGTACCCGCCGAGCCCGCCAAGGCAGCGGTCTGACGATAGTGCGCCAGGATCGGCGGAGACACCCATTGCGCCACGCCGGGATTGAGGGCCGGTGCTGAGGACGGCCTGAAGCCCAGCTCGGCATCGGAGGGATTGATCATGGCGGTGCGAACGCCCGCGCCGCCAGGAACGGCGGGTACCGCCGGCTCCGTACCCTGCGGCAACGGCGCCAGAGGCGCGCTCTGGACGGCCGTCGGAGGAGGCGCATTCTGGGCTGACGCCTGGGGGGGCGGTGACGCAGGCTGAACAGGCGTCCGGGGCGGAGGCTCTGCGGATGCGACGGCCACGGGAGCGACGGCGGCCTGGCCGCCTGCGCGGGGTGCCGGAGCTGCGGTGGGCGCGGGCGCGGCCATAGGAGCCGAACCGGCTGTCGGCGGCGTATCGCTGGCGGTTGGGGGCACGTCACTGGCCGAAGGCGGCGCGTCGCTGGCCGTCGGCGGCGGCAAATTCGCAGTGGCCAGTGCCTGTTTGGTGGCATTGGGATCGGTGGCAACCGGCGGCGGGGCGGCCGCATCGGTACCGGCCCTCAGGGCATCGCCGCTGTATTGCGCCTGGGTCCCGGCGGCCGTGACTTGCTGGGTCGTATTGGCCTGGGCCTTGGTGTCGGGCGCGGGCGGCCGTGCGGGAATGCTGGCTAGGTCCGGCGTGGTGGTGCTGGCGTCCGCCTGTGCCTGTTGGGTGCTTTCGGTTGGGAACTGACTTTCCGGGGTGTTGTCGTCGCCGCCAAGCAAGCCGGTGGGATCAAGATCGGCCATGGTCTGGCAACCGGCGGCGCCCGCCGCCAGCGTGATCGCCAGCACCGTCATCGCCAAGGGACGCGCATACTTCTTTGTCATGTCCAAACTGCCTTCACTATCCCCAGAACTTATCCCTGAATCGGCTCACGCCCGTAAGGCGCCCGTCCCCGCGACTTTCACGTCAACCTGCCCCGCCCCGTATACCGCGACCAAAGCGCCCGCGCCAGCAAAAGAGCAGGTAAATAGCGCCACGGATTGCCATATTTCGTCCCGCTTTGGTGCGGCTTGCGGCCCTTGTTGCGGCTGGGCTATCAAAGTTTTCACGAAAGGCGATCCCCACGCGATGTCCGGCAAAAGCACCAGCGCCAAAAGCGCGCCAACCCCGCCGCCTCCCGAATCGGGCTTTTCGCCCGATGCGCTCAATACCCAGGAATTCGCCCGCAACATGCTTACGGTGGGCATGAAGAGCCAGAAGCTGCTTCTGGACTTCATGGCCCGGATGAGCAGCCGGGAAAATTCCGGGCCGATCGATCCGCTCAATATCTCCGGCGCGATGATGGCGCTGGCCAAGGCGATGGGCGGCGACCGCGAGGCGGTTGTGGCGGCGCAGACCGAATGGTGGAACAATTTCCTGCATCTCTGGGAAAACACAGCCCGGCGCATGCTTGGCGGCGAGGCGGCGGCCGTGGTGGAACCGGCCGCCGGCGACCGCCGCTTCAAAAGCGAGGAATGGCGGCAGAACGAAGTCTTCGATTTCATCAAGCAAAGCTACCTGCTCACCGCCAACGCCATGCAGGAGATGGTGGGCAAGCTCCACGGCCTGGACCAAAAGGAACGCGGCCGGGTGGCGTTTTACACCCGCCAGTTTGCCGATGCGCTGGCACCCACCAATTTTCCCCTCACCAACCCCGATGTGTTGAAGGCCACCATCGCCTCCAATGGCGAGAATCTGGTCAAGGGGCTGGACAATCTCCTGGCCGATATCGAGCGGGGCCGCGGCGAGCTGTCCATCCGCCAATCCGCTGATGGCTTTGTCATCGGCGAGAACATCGCCACCGCGCCCGGCAAAGTCGTGTTCCGCAACCAGATCATGGAGTTGCTGCAATATTCTCCCACAACAGATGAAGTCCATGAACGGCCGTTGCTGATCTTCCCACCCTGGATCAACAAGTACTACATCCTCGATCTGAGGCCCGAGAACAGCTTTGTGCGCTGGCTGGTGGGACAGGGCTACACCGTCTTCCTGGTAAGCTGGGTCAATCCCGATGCCGGCATGGCCGAGAAGGGATTCGACGACTATATGCGCGACGGCATTTTCGCCGCCCTGGATGCGGTGGAGAAAGCCACCGGTGTGCGCGATCCCAACTGTGTGGGCTATTGCATTGGGGGCACGCTGCTGGCCGCCACACTGGCCTATATGGCCAACCATAAGGACGAGAGAGTCCATTCCGCCACCTTCTGGGCGGCACAGACCGATTTCAGCGAAGCCGGCGAATTGTCGGTGTTCGTGGATGAAGCCCAACTGGAGGCGCTGCAGCAGAAGATGGAATCCCAAGGCGGGGTCCTGCCCGGTTCCAAGATGGCCAGCGCCTTCAACATGCTGCGCGCCAATGACCTGATCTGGTCGTTCGTGATCAACAACTATCTGCTGGGCAAGCAGCCCATGCCCTTCGACCTGCTCTATTGGAACAGCGACACCACGCGGATGCCGGAAAAGCTGCATCTGTCCTATCTGCGCAACTGCTACCAGGACAATGCGCTGGCTGGCGGGCGGATGAAGCTGGCGGGCGAAAAGCTGGACCTGTCCAAGGTGACGGTGCCGGTCTATCTGCAATCGGCCAAGGAAGACCACATCGCCCCGGCCAATTCGGTGTTCAAGTCGGTCAATCTGTTCAAGGGACCGGTGCGTTTCATCATTGCCGGCTCGGGCCATATTGCGGGTGTGATCAATCCGCCGGCGGCGAAAAAATATCAGTACTGGACCAATGAGGCGGGCGCCAAGGATATCGAGAACTGGAAAAGAGGCGCGACCGAGCATCCCGGCTCCTGGTGGCCGGATTGGGATCAATGGCTGTCGAAACTGTCAGGCCCGAAGGTGCCCGCGCGCCAACCCGGCGACGGTGAGCTTAAGGCTCTGGGCGATGCCCCGGGGACGTATGTCAAAGTGAAGGCACAATAGCGGAGCTATTGTGCCTTCATCCCCGGCGCGAGTGAGGAGCGGTTCGCACGGTACGTGCGAACGAAATGGTCCAGTGGACCATTTCGAGCGAGGAACGCCCGGAGCGCAAGCGAAGGGCAGCGTCAGCGCCTTTCGAGGGAAGGGGATCCAGCTTTAAAAAAGACAATAGCATCGCTCTTGTGCGATCTCATGCCGGATCAAGCGCCAAATCCGTGGCGCGGGCGACATGCAGCGCTGTGGTGTCGAACATGGGAAAGCCGGACCTGTCCGGTTGCGAGACCAGCAGGAATATCTCCGTGCATCCCAGGATAACACCCTGCGCGCCCCGGTCGCGGAGCCGGTCGATCACCTCAAGGTAAGCGGCCTTCGACTGGGGCCGCAGATCACGCCGCACCAGTTCGTCGAAAATGATGCGGTCGACCAGCGTCTGTTCGTCCCCCTGCGGCACCAGGATTTCGATACCGAAGTGCCTGGCATAATAGTCCCGCAGATACGGTGCCGACATCACCGGCTTGGTCCCCAGCAATCCTACACGCCCAAGCCCGGCAGCGCGGATGGCGTCGCCCGTCGGATCGGCAATATGCAGGAACGGGATGGTAAGACCGGCGGTGAATTGGTCGGCCACCCGGTGCAGGGTGTTCGACACGCAGATCAAAAGGTCGGCGCCGGCGCGCTCGAGTGCCTGCGCCTTGTCCGCGAGATAGCTGCCTGCCTCCTCCCACGCCCCGGTACGAACGAACCGCTCGATATTGCCGAAATTGACCGAGGCGATGATCATCTCGGCTGTATTCCAGCCGCCCAACCTGGCGTTTACCGCGTCGTTGATCAGGCGGTAATATTCGGCGGTCGCCTGATTGCTCATGCCGCCGAGCACACCGATTGTTTTCATGCGCTTCTCTTTCCGGCTGGGTCCCGCGGCCACTCGTTTGCGCTCTGGGCGTTCGACGCTCGAAATAGCGCGCCAAGCATGACACGAATGCTTATGGCATTCGTGTCATCTGCCTGTCCCGTATGGCGCGGAATTCACTGCCCTTGTACCAGTTGGGCCAGGCCGTCGAATTCGCAAGGATAACGCCCACCTGGTACAGCGCTTTCATATCGTCAACCACACCAGTCAAGTCCCAGTCGGCATGCCACTCGTCGGATGGCGCGTGGTAGCGATGTTGGCGGTAATCGTCACGGATGGCCTGACCGGCTTTCTTTCCGCCGTTGATCAGATCATAGCCGCCGCCGGGATCGAGCATCGGCACGCCGACCTTGGCGAGGCTGATATGATCGGAACGATAAAAGGTCCCCTTCTCAGGTTCCGGGTCGGGTGAAATCACGCGGCCCTGGGCTTTCAAGGCGCCGGCGAGAGGAATTTCAAGCTCGGATGCACCATTGCCGATCAGCACCAGGTCGCGCGCGCGGCCTTCCGGCAGGCCGCCGTCAAGATTGATGCCTCCGACGATATGGTTGAGCGGCCAAACCGGATGTTCCGCGAAATATTGCGAGCCCAACAAGCCCTGCTCTTCCAGGGTCCAGGCGATGAAGGCGACAGAACGTTTTGGCGTTTGATGCGCCATGGCTTCCGCGATTTCCAGGATGCTGGAGACTCCCATCCCATTGTCGACGGCGCCATTGTAGATCCTGTCGGTTCCCGGCGCCCCGGGCTTGACGCCCAAATGATCCCAATGGGCGGTATAGAGAAAATAATCGCCGGGCTGAGCGACGCCTTGGACCACGCCGATCACATTGCGGCTGGCCCGCTTCGCTATGCGGGAAACCAGTTGTGCGTCGAGCGTCTCGCCTGACATGGCCACAGCCTTGAATCCCGGCCGGTTCGCCGCGGCCTTTTCGGTCTGGTAGTCAAGGCCGGCGCGCTTGAACAAGTCCATCGCCGTCTCGCGGGTGATCCAACCCTGCACCGGGACCATGGAGGCATTCTTGTCCTTGGCGTCGAGAAGCATCTGCGCGCCGGACCAGGAATTGCGCACCACCTCCCAGCCATAGGCGGCGGGGATCGTCTCATGCACGATGATCGCGGCGGCGGCGCCATGGCGGGCGGCCTCTTCATACTTGTAGGTCCAACGGCCGTAGTAAGTCATCGCCTTGCCCTTGAAGAATTTCGCATCCGGCTTGGCGGCTTCGTTGCCCGGGTCGTTGACCAGGATGACAACGGTCTTACCTTTCACATCCATCCCGGCATAGTCGTCCCAATGGTATTCCGGCGCGACCACGCCATAGCCGACAAACACCAGCGGTGCCTTGGCAATGCTGAGCGTGTCGCTGGCGAAGTGCGGCGTGGAATAGACGATGTCGTCGAGATATTTCGGCGTCAGCACGCCGTTCCTCGTATTGAACACGATGCTCGATCTGGCCGCATCGAGCTCGATATTGACGGCGGGGACGGTCTGGAAATAGCTGCCGTGATTGCCCGGTTGAAGCCCGATACGCTTCATTTCGTCGGCGATCCATTGCGCGGCCATTTCGCCGCTCGCAGAGCCGGGCCAGCGCCCCTGGAAGGCATCATCGGCCAGCGCCTTGTCGCGCGCCGAGATGTCCTTGGCATTGATGTCAGGGGTCGTAGCCGGATGGCCAGGATAGGTTGCGGCGGGCGCCGTTGCGCTGGCAAACGCGATCAGGGCGGCGGAGGCTGAAATGCTGAATTTCATTGCGATACCTCTGACTTGATCCTTCGATTCGGCTCGCGGCCTCACCGCTGGTCACGGTTTGCCCGCGACGCATGTCACAGTGAAGGCGTAGTAGCACTTTTTTGTCGCATTAAGGAATACGCGCGAGGAATTTTGCGGCGTGAGCAGGAGCGTCGCGCGGAACGTACGAATAGTACGTGAGCACGCGCGACGAACTCACGACGCAAAAGGACCGCGCGCCTAATTTATGCGCCCCGGCAGCAGCCGCTCATTCTCCCCGCCTATCTGGTGATAAAAGCCCGGTCCTTCCGCGCCATTCTCCCAATAGTCCCGGCGCGGGCGCACCAGGAACATGTCACCTTTGAGGTTATGGACATAACCGAAGCGCAGCACCGTCAGATAGGTCGCCGCGAAATCGGTTTCCCCGCACTGACCCTGGATGCAGCGAAGCGATATCCGGGTCGCCAGCAAGCCGTCGCGGGCGACAGGCTTGGGCGCGCCGGGCGACGCGCAGCGCATGGACAGCGCCACCGCCCCGACCAGCGGCTTGGCCCAACTGACATCGCCGCCCGGCACGGCGGCGACCCACAACGCGATGCGCCCCTGTGTCACGCGGTAGAGCACAAATCCGGCGCCGCCTTTCTGATTGCCGAAATCGCGCGCCACGAAACCGAAGGGCCGATCCTCGGGCGGTGTCAGCACCGCCACCGCACCAAAACTCGCTTGCAGAAAATCGCGGACATAATCGTCCGGCGCGACGCCATTGAGGTCGCCCGATTTGTAGATGGCATGGGCGAAGCCTTCCCCGGCCATCACATGAAACAGGGAATTATCAGGCGCATGCGCCGCCACACGCCAGTCCTGCGGCGCGAAAGCGTTGCACTGCCCTGCCCCCAAACCGCTCAAGGCCAGCGGGCGAATGGTCGGTCCGCGCAGCAGGCGCGGTGACCAGGACGCATTGGCGGCCGGAAAGGGCGGATTGAAATGCTCCTTGGCAAGGGTGCGCGGCGGATGCACCGAGAATTTCTTTTTCGGCAGCGGATCGTCCTCGAAGCGCAGGGAAACCTGTTGCGGCTTCACCTCGCCTTTGGTGATGTCATAGAGCGTCAACCTGACTTTATCACCCGACCGATGGCCGCGGATGATGGTGGCGGCCTGCCGGGCCGAGGTGATTTTGGTGCCATCAATGGCGGCGACAACCTCGTCCGGCCTGATGCCAGCTTTGTCCGCGGGACTGTCCTCCGCTACCGCAAAAATTTGTGCGCCGCCGCGTCCCAACATGGGCGTGCGGGCAGCGGCGGCCGGTGTCAGAGGTGCGACGGTGAGACCGGAAAACCCCTGAGGTTTCGGCGGATGGTGCACGGCATACAGCACCGCGCCGGCGAACAGCGCCAAGCCTATGGCGATTGAAACCGAGATACCCTTCCAAACCATCCGGTCTGTTTTAACACAAACCCGCGCCGCTAGAGGCCCGTCGTCTCCGGCAGGTCCAGCATAATATTTAGGTTTTGCACCGCAGCACCGCCGGCACCCTTGCCCAGATTGTCGAACGCCGCCACCACCCGCGCCTGCGCCGTCTTTTCATTGGCGAAGACATAGAGGGTAAGATTGTTGGTGCCTGCCAGGACCTCCGCATCCAAGGTCTTGACCGCCGCAGCGTCTTCCAGAGACGCGACTTTGACCAGCGGACGCTCGGCATAGGCCTTGACCAGCGCGGCATGAACATCGCGGGGCGCCGGCTTGGCCGGCAGTGCCCAAAGCTGCAGCGGCACCTCCACCAGCATGCCGCGATAAAAACGGCCCACGCTGGGCTCGAACAAGGGGGGATGGATGAGCCCCGCATGCTTCTGCATCTCCGGGACATGCTTGTGGTTCAAGCCCAGGCCATAGATGCGCGACACCGTCTCGGTGTAATCGGCCGCTTTCTTGTCTTCGAACTCCGCGATCATGCCTTTGCCGCCGCCGGAATAACCGGAGACGCCGCCGGCGCTGACAGGAAAATCCGGGGGCACCAGCCCGGCACGCACCAATGGCCGCGCAATTGCCAGGAATCCGGTCGCCCAGCAGCCGGGATTGCTCACCCGCTTGGCGGAGGCGATCCGCTGATAGCCATCCGGCTCCAACTCCGCGAAGCCATAGATCCAGCCCTCCGCCACCCGATGAGCCGTGGAAGCGTCGATCACCCGCGTCTGGGGATTGTCGATCAAGGCGACCGCCTCGCGCGCCGCCGCATCCGGCAGGCACAGGATCACCAGGTCGGCGGCGTTAAGCGCCCCTTTCCGGGCGGCGGCGTCCTTGCGTTCGGCGTCGGACAGGGTGATCAGCGACAGGCTGGCGCGGCCCTGAAGACGCTCCCGGATTTCCAGGCCCGTGGTGCCGACGGCGCCGTCGATAAAGATTTTCGCCTGTTTGCTCATTTGGTGTTCGCTTGATGCTTTTTTGAGGCCCGGTAAACATTGACACGGAGGTAATGTCGTTTTTAGCTCATTTCGCCCTGTAAGGGGCGCGTCCCGGTTCTGCGCCGAACGCAACCGTATGGGCCATGCGCCAAATACGCCAAAGGCGCCGCCAAATACAGAGGGGTAGCGTCATGGATCTGCAAGCGATTTTCGACAATTACCGCCGCACCGTCACCGATCATTATTTCGACATGAACGGCCGGGTGGGCCGCGCCCAGTTCTGGTATTTCGTCCTGGCCTATTTCGCCTTCGCGGTTGTGGCGGCCATCCTGCAGTCGGTGGTCTTCCTGCCGCTCCTGGCGATCTACAATTTGGCCCTGCTGCTGCCCACCGCGGGGATGGGCGCGCGACGCCTGCAGGACATTGGCCGCGACGGCAAGCTGGTCTGGATTTTCATCATCGCGGGCTTCGTATCGCAATTTTTCGCGATGATGGCGGCGATCAGTTTCTTCACGCTGGGCTTCCTGTCCTTCCTGTTCTTTGGCCCATTGCTGGTCCTGATCCATCTGGCCCTGGTGGTTGCCTGTGTCGTGCTGATCTATTTCTGGTGCCAGCCCGGCAACGCAGGCGACAATGCCTATGGCCCGCCGCCGCCAGTGTTCGATCCGTCAGTTCGGGTATCGCCGTCGCCCTGATCGGCTTCAGGGTTTGCCACAGCTGGGCAGCGGGGTGTCGAAGCTATAGGCCTCGCCGTCATAATTGACCACCAGCTTGCCCTTCAGGCAGGCCCCGACGGAGCCGGCTTCCCATACGCCCCAGTAGATTTTACCGGCACCTTGCGTGCTCTGGCGCATGGTGGCCTCGGATGTCGCGAACATGCCAATGAGCATGGGCGACCTGGAGTCGCTCGGCACTTCCTTCAGCGGCTGACCATTGCCGTCGCTCGCTTGCACGCCCTGGATATCATCCCAAGTCAACGCTCCTCCGACAGCCTGGCGGGTATGCACAATCGAGAGCACCACATATTTTTCCAGGACTTGCTTCAGTCCCGGCGATGAAATTACCGGCGCAGCCATCCAGTTGATGAACACCCGTCCCTCGGTGCCTTTGATATGGGTGAGCGAGACATAGTCGGCGGCGAGTTGGTCGGGCGTGGGCTTCCACAGCCGCGCCATGGATGGCAACGCGGGGACCAGCAAACTGGAGACGAACACACTCAAGCCGAGGATCGGCGTGAAGAGACGGACGCGCATGACATTTCCCCTGGTGACGGTGCTCCCAGCATGCACCTCGTATCGGCTTGGCGACAAGCGGCCAGAAGCAAAAACGGCGGCCCAAGAGGCCGCCGCTTGAGCAGAAATATGAAACGATATTAACGCTTTGAGAATTGGAAGCTGCGGCGCGCCTTCGGCCGGCCATACTTCTTGCGCTCCACGGCGCGGGGGTCGCGGGTGAGGAAGCCGCCCGGCTTCAGCGCGGCGCGCAAGGCGGGCTCGTAATTCACCAGGGCGCGGGAAATGCCGTGGCGTACGGCGCCGGCCTGACCCGACAGGCCGCCGCCATTGACCGTGACGATGACGTCGAACTGGCCATCGCGGTTGGTCGCGATCAGCGGCTGGCGCAGGATCATGCGCAGCACCGGACGGGCGAAATAGACCGTCTCGTCGCGGCCGTTGACGGTGATCTTGCCGGTGCCCGGCTTGATCCAGACGCGGGCGACCGATTCCTTGCGGCGGCCGGTGGCATAGGCGCGGCCTTGGGAGTCGCGCTTGTCGCCTGCCTGGGCGGCATCCTCGGCCTGCAGTTGCTTGGCCTTGATCAGCGTGGATTTGAGTTCGGTGAACTTGTTTTCTTCGGCCATCGTCAGGCTGCCTTCGTTTTGTTCTGGCTATTCTTGGGGTTCATCTTGGCGACATCCAGCACTTCCGGATTTTGCGCCTGATGGGGATGTTCGGCGCCGGGATAGACGCGCAGGTTGGACATCTGGCGGCGGCCCAGCGGCCCGCGCGGTACCATGCGCTCAACCGCCTTTTCCAGCACGCGCTCAGGAAAGCGGCCGGTCATGATGGCGCCGGCGGTGCGTTCCTTGATGCCGCCGATATAGCCGGTGTGGTGGTAATAGACCTTCTTCTTCAGCTTCTGGCCGGTCAGCACCACCTTGGCGGCATTGATGACAATGACATTGTCGCCGCAATCCAAATGGGGGGTGTAGGTGGGCTTGTGCTTGCCGCGCAGGTGCAGGGCGATGATCGAGGCGAGCCGGCCGACCACCAGACCGTCGGCGTCGATCACGACCCATTTCTTTTCAATCTCGGAGGCTTTCGCCGAGTAGGTTTTCATGACTTTTCCTTGTAGATCGGTCCTTGTAGATCGGTCCGGCGACCGTAAAACCGCTGAATTCGCGCGCTTATAGGGACCCGGCCCGGCCGGGTCAACAGAAATGCCCGAATATCGGGTATTTTTCGATAGCGGTATTATATTACCGCATACACCGGTAAAGCCAGAACCCTAGAGGCCTTTGCCGCCGCCCAAGGGCGAGTACTGGACCTCGCATTGGCCGGTCTGGGCCGAGATGTCGTTGAAGAAGACCGTGTTGTGCTCCCTGGAATCGAGCCAGCGGGCGTTGGGCAGGGACCCGTCTCCGGTCAGCGGCGCCTGCCAGGCCGGTACGCCGTATTTCAGGCTCAGACTGTCGAACAGGTCGTTACAGCCCCAGGTCTGCCGCCTGGCCGGCATGGACAGCACAACCGTTGCCAGCGAATTTCCGACAGCGAATTCGAAGCGCACCCGGAACAGCTGTCCGGCAACCTCATAGTCGCCCGCCAGCAGCGGTATCGCAGTGCAAGCCGCACACCCGTTCGGCGTCGCCACGGGACTCAATTTTCCCTTGGCGGCGGATTGCACCTGCTCCGGCGTCATGCCCCATTTGGTGTATTGCCAGTTCGCCCAAGCGGCATTCGGCCATAAGGCAAGGCTCGGCCAAAACGCGGCGGCAAAAGCCAACCCGGCGATCAGATATCGTTTCATCGCAGCCCGCTCTTCCGCCCCCTTATAGCACATTCCCGCTTTTCGGTCGGCAGGCCCGGCGGAATTTTGAGGGCAGTTCCGCGCCCGCAAGGCGTGTAAATGTGCTCGGCCCGCACTACATTGCCCATCCATGACCACGCTCCCACCCCTGCTTCTGGCGGCCCAGGCCGGCGGCGTCCTGCGCCTGACACTCAACCGGCCGCAGGCCCGCAATGCGCTGTCCTCGGAACTGCTGGCCGCGATGCAAGCCGCACTGGACGGTGCGGCGGCCGACAACGCCACGCGCGTGATCGTGATCTCAGCCGAGGGGGCGGTCTTTTCCTCCGGCCATGACCTGAAGGAAATGGCGCGACATCGCGCCGATGGCGATGCCGGACGAACGGCTTATGCCGGCTTGTTCACCCAATGCTCGAAGATGATGCAGGCCATCGTGCGTCACCCCAAGCCGGTGATTGCCCAAGTCCAAGGCATCGCTACCGCCGCCGGTTGCCAGCTGGTGGCCAGTTGCGATTTGGCGGTGGCCTCGACCGCGGCCCGCTTTGCCACGCCGGGCGTGGATATCGGCCTGTTCTGCTCCACCCCCATGGTGGCCTTGTCGCGCAACGTCTCCCGCAAGGCGGCGATGGAGATGTTGCTGACCGGTGAGATGGTGGATGCGGAGGAAGCCAGCCGAATCGGGCTGGTCAACAAGGTGGTGGCGCCGGAGATCCTGGAAAGCGAGACCATGATCCTGGCGAATAAGATCGCCTCCAAGCCGCGCCAGACCTTGAGGACCGGCAAGGAAGCCTTCTACCGGCAATTGGAGATGCCTCTGGCCGAGGCCTATGCCTATGCCAGCCAGGTGATGACCGAGAATATGCTGGACGCGGAAGCCTGCGAGGGGATCGGGGCGTTCCTCGAAAAGCGGGACCCGAAATGGCCCGATCCCCTCTCCCCCATCGGGGGGGAGAGGGGGTGACCTATTCCGACACCCTGATCAAGTCGATCCTGCGCAGCGTCAAGACCATCGCCATGGTGGGAGCGAGCGGCAACGACATCCGTCCCTCCTATTTCGCCATGATGTATCTCTTGAACAAGGGTTACAAAATCATTCCGGTCAACCCCGGCATGGTGGGCAAGACCATCCTGGACCAGAAGGTTTATGCCTCCCTGAAAGACGTGCCAGCGCCGGTCGACATGGTCGATGTCTTCCGCGAGTCC
>DATBCP010000287.1:0-1703 GCA_036270435.1 Rhizomicrobium sp.
ACTGGTTCCAGGAGGCAAAGCCCACCTGGTACACCGCGGTGCCGACCATGCATCAGGCGATCCTGTCGCGCGCCGACCGCAACAAGGACATCATCGCCAAGGGCCGGTTGCGGCTGATCCGGTCATCTTCGTCTTCCCTGCCGCCGCAAGTGATGGAGGCGCTCGAACAGACCTTCGGCGTGCCGGTGATCGAGGCCTATGGCATGACGGAAGCCTCCCATCAGATGGCGTCCAATCCCCTGCCGCCGCTTGCCCGTTTCGCCGGTTGCGTCGGCCTGGCGGCGGGACCGGACGTCGCCATTATGGATGACGTCGGTACGCTGCTTCCCGCCGGCGCGCTGGGTGAGGTCGTCATCCGCGGCCGCAACGTCACCCAAGGTTACGAAGCCAATCCGGAAGCCAATGCCAAAGCCTTCACCCATGGGTGGTTCCGTACCGGCGATCAAGGCATCATCGACGATAAAGGCTATCTGCGCCTGACGGGGCGGCTGAAAGAGTTGATCAATCGCGGCGGCGAAAAGATCAGCCCGCTTGAGGTCGATACCGTGATCATGGACCATCCGGCGGTCGCCCAGGTGGTCACCTTCGGCATGCCGCATGACAAGCTGGGTGAGGATGTCGCCGCCGCCGTGGTGTTGCGCGAGGGCGCGGCCTGCGACGAGCGCGAGTTGCGCGCCTTTGTCAGCGCGCGTATCGCCGATTTCAAGGTTCCCCGCAAAATCGTGTTTCTTGCGGAAATTCCCAAAGGCGCCACCGGCAAACTGCAACGCATCGGCCTGGCGGAAAAGCTGGGAATGACGGGATGAAAATCGCCGTTTTCGGCGCCGGAGCGATTGGCGGACTTCTCGCGGTCAAGCTTCACCAGGCCGGCGCCCAGGTTTGCGTGATCGCGCGCGGGCCGCATCTGGCCGCGATGCGCGAATGCGGCTTGACACTGAAAAGCGAAGGCCAGTCGGTCACCGTGCGATTGCCTTGCACCGACGATGCGAATGAGGCCGGGCCGCAGGATTATGTGATTGCCACCCTCAAGGCCACCGGGCTGGCGCCCGCCGCCGGGGCCATTGCAAAATTAATGGGGCCCGAGACCGCGCTGGTGACCGGCATCAACGGCATCCCCTATTGGTACTTTTACGGCATCGACTCGCCCTGGCGCGACCATAGGCTGGAAAGCGTGGATCCCGGAGGGCGGCTCTGGCAATTGCTGCCGCCGCGCCAGGCCATCGGCTGCATCGTTTATCCCGCGGCGGAGGTGGTCGAGCCGGGTGTGATCGAGCACACTTATGGAAATCGACTTAGCTTGGGGGAACCAGACGGCAGCAAAAGCCCTCGCGTGGAAGCCTTGTCACAGATGCTGGTGAAAGCGGGTTTCAAGGCGCCGGTGCGCACCAATATCCGCGATGAATTGTGGGTGAAGCTGTGGGGCAACCTGGCCTTCAATCCGCTGTCGGCGCTGACGGCTTCGACTCTCGAGCGCCTGGCTTTCCAGCCGGACTTGCGGGCCGTGTCGCGCGCGATGATGGAGGAAGCCCAATCCATAGCGGAGACGCTGGACGTTCGCTTCGCCGTCAGCATCGACAAGCGGATCGATGGCGCCGGCGAAGTCGGCGCGCACAAGACCTCCATGCTGCAAGACCTGGAACGCGGCCGCCCCATGGAGATCGACGCCTTGCTGGGTTCGGTTGTCGAACTTGCCGGTCTGACGG
>DATBCP010000288.1:0-11881 GCA_036270435.1 Rhizomicrobium sp.
GTCCCAGCGCAAGCTGTGTCGTGCCGAGCATCGTCACGGCCTCGCCATTGCCGGGCTGCACCCGCGAGAAGTCATCGGCGACGGGCAAGGCGCTCTTGAAGTCCCGCCGCGCCATCAGATAGCGGATAAGCGCAATTCTGGCCATGCTACTTTGCGGCGAAACCACGATTGCCCGGCCAAGAACGGTGCGAACATCCCTGTCCCGGCCCTGCCGCATGGCATTGTCGGCAAGCTTGAGAAGGGCCCCCAAATTCTTGGGATCCAGAGACAGGCTGGCATTGAGATCGCGATCGGACTCGGGAAACTTTTGCATCGAGGCCAAAAATTCGGCCCGTGCAAGCAGCGCCCGAACGCTTTTGGGGTCGGACTCGACGGCTTTGTCAAAGGCCGCCTGGGCCCCGACATCGTCCTTCTGGAGGGTAAGAATGCCACCCCGATCCACCAGCGCGGCAACGCGCTGTTTGGGATCGCTGCCAAGCTTGTCGGCGACTGCCAACGCTTCGGGAAAACGCTTGGCCTGGACCAGCGCTCCGATCAGCGGCGCAGCGAGCTCCGGATCGCCGGGTTCTTTGGAAGCGAGCCGGGTCAAATCCTTGATTCCTTGATCCGCGTGTCCCCCCTGAATCTCAAGCAGGGCAATGCTGCGCTTGATAGCTGGCCCGGCCTTTCCATCGGCATCCAGCTTGCGCAGAATCGTCAAGGCCTCGTCGCCGCGATTGAGCTGGATATAGGTGTTGGCAAGCTGCTCCTGCACCCTGAGGTCGGACGAATCCTTGACGGGCGTCAAAACCTTCAAGGCCTCGGGAGCATTGTGCTGCCTCAAGCGGATGCTGGCCAGCCCCAGCCGCGCAGCCGCGGAGTTCGGCACTTTCAGCAGCAGCCGGCCAAGAATTGAGGCGGCGGTGTCTTCATTGCCGGCGTCTTTCGCCATCAGCGCCAGCGTCAAGGCGATGCGCGGCTGCGAATCGCGAAGCTCGCCGGGCAGGTTTTGGGCCATGTTCCAGGCACCCTTGCTATCGCCGGACCGTTGCAGCAGCAACGCCCGGTAATAAATGCCCATCGGGTAATTGGGGTACTTGGCCAGAATATCGTCGAGCTCGGGCTTCGCCTTGTCGTCCTGATTGAGGGCTATATAGGCCTCGATACGTGCGAACCGGCCTTGAAGATTGCCGGGATATTTTTCCAACAGCTGGTTGATGAGATCCAGCGCTGCCTGGTTCTCGCGGGCGCTCAGCAATATGCCCGACTTGAAAAGCATGGCCTCCGGGGTCGTGGCTTTGGGAATCGCCTCATCCAGGAATTTCCGGGCATCAGCGATCTGGCCCTGCTGCAGCGCGATGCGTGCCCGGATCAGCAGGCCGCGGGCATCGCGACGTATGGCCAGCGAATGATCGATGGCTTCGACGGCCTCCGTCGGCCTTTTCAGGCCTTGCAAGGCCATGGCACGCGCCATCAGGATGGTGGCGGCCTCCGGCGTGTTGGGAGCCGGCTCGGGAAACTGGGTCAACAGGATCTGGTTCTCATCGCGGGCCAGCATGACATCGAACAGAGCCGGCAAGACCAGGGCCGGCGGCGCGCCATCCTTTCGTGCTTGACGAAGTTCCCGCTCGGCGCCGCCGCCATCACCCATCTGATTGAGCAGAATTCCCAGCGTCACCCGGGCTCGGGAATTTTGGGGATCGGCGGTCAAGGCATTCTTGAGACTGATCAGCGCCAGCCGGCCATTTCCCGCCTGGATGGCCTTTTGCGCATCGGCGAGAAGCTTGTTCGATGTCTGTTGAGACGAAGTCAGCGTTCCGGTGGCGGGCGGCACGTCGGCAAACACGGGGCCCGATACCGCCAATCCACCAGCAAGTGCCGCTGTCAGCAACGCCCGGTGCCATACTCGGTCATTCAAAAAGGCGCGATGGGTCACTTCGTCCCCCGGGTGGTTGGACATTAGCTATGGCCAATGAGGCTGTAGAAATGCGGCCGGCTTACGCCCAACAGCTTCGCGGCCTTGGAAATATTTCCGTCGGACAGCGCAAGCGCTTCGGCGGCAAGCCTTTTTTCCACCCGCGCCACTTCTTTGCGCAGGTTCAAGTCGCGCTCTCCGACCTTGATATCGCCCAAGTCCAGATCCTGGGCGGTAATCCGCTTGCTCTCGGCCATGATCACGGCGCGCTTCACGCGATTTTCCAACTCGCGCACATTGCCCGGCCAGCCATGGGCCGACAAGGCCGCCAGCGCATCCTCGGTGAAACCCGAAATATGCTTGGAATAAGCCTTGTTGAAGCCGTTCAGGAAATACTGGGCCAGCAATACGGGATCGCCATC
Organism: Rhizomicrobium sp.; assembly: GCA_036270435.1. GTDB lineage: Bacteria > Pseudomonadota > Alphaproteobacteria > Micropepsales > Micropepsaceae > Rhizomicrobium. The sequence continues at coordinate 2,317 of DATBCP010000288.1, forward strand.
GCGGTCGCGCAGCGCCGGCAGGTCGATGCGCACATCGTTGATGCGATAATACAGGTCTTCCCGGAAGCGGCCTTCGGCGATCAGTTTTTCGAGTTTCTGGTTGGTGGCGGTGACCAGCCTGACATTGACGACGATCGATTCCCGTCCGCCAACCCGTTCCAACCGGCGTTCCTGCAGGAAACGCAGCAGCTTGGCTTGGAGCGGCAGAGGCATGTCGCCGATCTCATCCAGGAAAAGCGTGCCGTTGTCGGCCAGCTCGAACTTGCCATGGGTGCGCTTGACGGCGCCGGTGAAGGCGCCCTTTTCGTGACCGAACAACTCGCTTTCCAGCAGGTTTTCCGGGATGGAAGCGCAGTTGATGGCGATGAAAGGCTTGGAGTTGCGCGGCGAAAGCCGGTGGAGCGCACGCGCCAAGACTTCCTTGCCGGTGCCGGTTTCCCCGATCAGCATCACGCTTACGTCCATAGGGCCGATCCGGTCCAGGACCTGCGCGATCTGGGACATTTTCTCCGAGCCGAACACCAGCCCATCGGTGGCGCGAGCGGATTGCTCGCGCAGTTGCTTGTTCTCCTCCTCCAGCGTGCGCATCCGCAGCGCGCGGTCGATAATGATCTTCAAGATATCGCTGTCGACCGGCTTGGCGATGAAATCGAAGGCGCCTTGGGCCACCGCCCTCACCGCATTCGCCCGTTCTACATTGCCGCTGGCGACAATCACCTTGGTTTGTGGCGCCAGGTTGAGAATTTCGTCCAGAGTCTTCAGGCCTTCGCTCGCGCTGTTTTCATCCGGCGGCAGGCCCAGATCCAGGACCACCACCTGATAGGCTTTGGAAGCGTTTATCTTGCCGATCGCCTCGGCGCGGCTTCCCGCCACGTCCACGACATGGGGCGACAGCGCCCAGCGCATTTGCTTTTGCAGCCCGACATCGTCTTCCACCAGCAAAATGCGCTGATCCGGCTGGGGGGCGGGAGCGGAGGCGGTTTCGGGTGCGGCCTTTTTCATGTTTCGACTGTCAGGAGCGTTCGCGGCTATTTCTGGACAAGCGGCAGGGAAAGTGTGACGCAGGTGCCCTGTCCCACCGCGCTGTCGACAGTCACATCGCCGCCCAGATCGCGCATCAATTCGCGAACCTGATAACCGCCAATGCCGAAGCCGCCGCGTTTGGTGGTCTTGAGCGGCCGGAAAAGTTCCTCGTTCACGAACTGCTGAGTCATGCCAGGACCTTGATCTGAAACTGCGATAAGAACCGTATTCTTGGCAGCCGTTGCGCTGATTTCGACTGCCACCCCAGGCGAACTTGCCTCCAGGGCATTGGAAACAACATGTTCCAGTACACGATGCAAAATAGCGAAATCCGTCCGCACTAGCGATGTATTTGAAATATCTGTGTTAATGACGAGATTGTGTCCCAAGGCGCATTTTTCCTCCCCAAACTCTTTTAGAAAATTAATTAAATCAAGGGCTTGGTGAGGCTCTGCGCTGGCGGGGCGCTGTCCCACCACCGCTAGGCTCTTAAGCATCCCCTCCAGCCGTTCCACCGAATTTCCCAACGTGATTACCATATCGTCCCGGAATTCCTTTACATCCCCGAATTTGGTGATGTTGGACACCAGCAGGCGAAGCTGCCCGATGGTGTTCTTGATGTCGTGAACCACAAAAGCAAAGCGCTTGTTGAAATCCTCCAACTGGCGCGCATCGGCCAGCGATTGCGCGGTTTCCTCCTGGACCAGATGGGCGGCAAGCTGCATCGCCACCAGGTGGACCAGACTCTGATCCTCCCAGTCCAGCGTTCTGGGCGCGCGTGGCCGGTTGAGGATGGCAAAGCCTGCGACCATGGACCGGTAGCGCATGGGCACGACGATCCAGGCGTTTTCCACGAATTTCTGCCAGGGCGCGAAAAGCGCAGCTGTCCTGTCATCCTCAAAGCGGGTGAAGGCTTCGTCGCCTGCGCGCAGCGCTTCCACCCGGGAATCGTCCTCCGTCACAGGCGAAAGCACCGCATCATCGCCCCGCTTGGCGGCGGGAATATATTGTCGCCAGCTTTCCCGGTACAGCCAGATCGCGCCCCCCGAAGTGTCCATCACATCGCAGAGGATGCGCAGGACGCGTTCTGGCGTATCCTGTCCGGGATTGACCGTGAGTTCGCGGATGGTCTTTTCCCATTCCACCCGATAGTCGTATTTCAGGCTGAAGAAGTTCTCGTTGATGAAGCGGCGGACCCGTGAGCGGACGCCTGCCGATACCAGCAAAGCGGCAACCGCCGCCACGCCGCCGAAAGCCACAATGACCGCGAGCGCCGTGCCGTTGGAGCCGCCATAAGTGCGCACATACCAGGCCGCCAAGGCGATGCCTTGCAGCATGACGCCGACGGCGATCAGGGTGGTGGAATGAAAAATGAAGGTACGCGAGGAGTGGACGCGCACCTTGAGCTGGGGGAGCCTGGTGGAACTCACCACAAAGAACGGCAGGGCGACGACATAGACCAAGGGAGCGGCCACGGCCAGGTTGAGGTCGGGCTCATGGGTCAGGAATTCCGGAATGCGGGACAGGAGCTGGAACACCAGGATGGCGGAAAAGCCGATCGCCCAGTGCTTCAAAGCCCACAGCTCGGCTTGCGAGGAATTTCGCACGACATTTTCGACCATCACAAAACCCAGAATGGTCATCATCATGCGGATCAGCGTGACATCCAGCGTCACGCCGGCAAATGCGCCCACTATCCATCCGCTGATGCCAAGGGCGAATTGCAGGACCACCAGGATCGCCGCCGCAGTCGCAAGAGAGCGGAAATGGCTGGTGTTGCCGGCATGGCGGCGCATCAGTCCCAACGAAAGGGCCAGCCAGCTGGCATCGCGAACCGCACTGCACATGCGCTCCAACCAAGCCGGCGCATAGCCCAAAAAGACCGCCACAAAGGATTGTGCCCAAGCCGCGGTCGCCAGCAAAACCAGCAGGAACAGAAGGGTTTGCAGAGTCCGCGCGCCGCGCATCCCGACAAGGACGGCGAAAATGGCGTAAGCCAAAAATGCCGCTTCATGCCCCCAGATGAATAAGGGTGTTGTCATGGTTCGGTGTCTTCAAATCTCATGTTTGCGGAACCGACCGCAGAAGGGTCGCGAATCTGGACGGCAGGATATCGAAAATGATGGTCGCCATCCCTTTGAGGCTTTTGGGGTTGGCGGCAAGAAGCCCGACGCGGTCGCGCGTCCGTGAAAGCCACAACCGCTTGTATGCGTCGTCGCCGCGTCCGAAATCTATGTCTGTGACCCCGTCTTGATCGTGCAGCCGGCCAAGGACCCAATGGGTGAGCAGTGTACCAGGTGACTGCCGGTCAAATGCCGGGTCGTGCGCCAATTTGAAGATGGTGGCGCGTCTGTCTTGTACCAGCCAGATCTGGGCCGCCGCGGGCACACCGTCGATCCTGGCAATCGCCAACCTGGCGATGCCGCGCGGGCCCAGTTTTTCCAGCAGCGCATCGATGAAGCCCGGATGCGGCTCGGCTGGCTTCCAGCTCTTGGCATAGATGGCATTGTAAATGGCGGCCCCTTCGCGCCAATCGGCGGTCAAGTCGGTCAGATTGAAATGGAGCCGGCCTTCGCGCAGCAGCGGCGCGGCCTTTCGCTTGACGGTCGCTTTCAGCTTTGATCCCCGGCTGTTCCAATAATCGACGAAATCCTGGACTGGTTCGAACCAGTTTGCGAAATGCCGGAACTTGAGGACCACCAGACCGCCCGCCGTCAACCCCTCTTGCAAGGCTCCGGTGGCCGGCGCGACGTCCAAGGCGTCCAGCCGCAAGCTTGCGCCCACCCGGCCTGCCAACAGCTTACCCAAATCCCTGGCATTGTCAGCGCCGCCAAGAGGAACGCAGAACACGGTCGTGAAAGGCGAAGTCAGCCCCCGAATCACGCGGCCATCGACCAGAACGACCGGCAGGGCCGCCAAGGGTTGGCCGCCTGTGTCCACCAGCGCCAGGACGGACGCCTGTTCATGGCCCGACAGGGTGGTCGCCGCCAGAATCTCGAACCAGTCCCAGCTGCCTTCCGGCATGATCTGACGGTCAAAAAGGGCACGAACATCAGAAGGGGCCGCCGCAATTCCGTAAGTCTCAAGCCTCACGGCATCCCCTAGCCCTGGCCATCGTCACATGGTTAAGCTATCGAAAAAAGAAGATTTTTTATAGGGGTCGGTGTTCCAATCTGGGCTCTGCCCCGCGCTTTGTCATAACCATCACGGACGGTGGGACACGAAACGGTTTGGCTAACCAGGTCCATAGTAAGGCGGCATGGGCGCCGGCCGGACGCCTTCACGGGCCCTTTCCAGCCAGCCGCCTGCGGATGGAACGCAGCTCCCGCAACCGTGCCGGGCCGGTGGGAGGATAGTGCATGTCCAAGCCCCCCAGCGTGTCCAGGATGATGTGTGAAACGATCAGGCGGGCATTCTCCTTGTCGTCGGCGGGAACAATATACCAGGGCGCGTGCCGGGAGCTGGTTTGCGCCAAAGCCTGCTGATAGGCGTGCATGTAGTCCTCCCAGAATTTGCGCTCCGTGAGATCGGAAGCCTGGAACTTCCAATTCTTATCCGGCTCGTCGATGCGGGCGATAAAACGTTTGCGCTGTTCCTCCTTGGACAGATGCAGGAAAAATTTGACGATGGTGGTGCCGTTGGCGTCGAGATGGCGTTCGAAGTCGCAGATGGAACGGAAACGACGGTTCCAGATATGCTTGCCCGGATCGTGCAGGTTCTCGGCCTGCAAGATCTCAGGATGCACCCGAACGATCAGCACTTCCTCATAATAGGAGCGGTTGAAGATGCCGATCTTGCCGCGCTCCGGCAGGTCGCGGCCGCAACGCCACAGAAAATCGTGCGCCAACTCGGTGGCACTGGGATGCTTGTAGCTGAAAACCTGGCAGCCTTGCGGATTGACGCCTGACATCACATGGCGGATCGCTCCATCCTTGCCGGCCGCGTCCATCGCCTGGAAGATCAGCAGCACAGCGCGCTGGTTGGAGGCGTAAAGCAGCTGCTGAAGCTTATCCAGTTTGGCCGTATGGGCCTTCAACATGTCCTGATAATCGTGCTTGGATTTGTAGAAGGGCTTGACCTGGGTGGGCCATTTTTCCAGCTGCAGCTTCTTGCCTTCGGGTACGCGAAAGTCGCTGCTGTGGATTTTCATCGCCGTCCTTTTTTCAAAAAAGCCCGGTTGGATCGGAAACCATGGGTTTGCTTCGCCGGGCGCCCCTGGCGCGTTCCTCCTTGGCCATTGTCCAGCGTGCCCCTTCCGTGGTTTTCAAGCAGGCTTTCACCTCGGCCGGGCTGGCCGCGGCCAGCATGGGCTCGTCGCCGGGGGTGATGATGTGCTGCAGCGTGGGGCCATTGATATCCGGCGCCTCATTGAAATTCTTCATCAACACGATGCCGCGCTGGCCGCCGCGAAAAGCTTGCGCGAAGGCTTTGGTGGTATCGATGGTTTCGGCCCGGGCATGGATGGGTTGGGGCGCCTGCCACTTGTCGGGATGCGGAAAGCCCCAGCGCATCGGCATCACCCGGCGCTCCTCGCCCTCCCATACGATCAGCGGCAGGTCATTCATCACACGATAGGTGAGCGCGCGATCATCCTCGCCGTCCGCAGGAGGCGCGGACCATATGAAATCCACCACCTCGGTCCAGGATGCCTTTGCCGTGAACTTGCCGCACATGACGCAGATCATAGCGGGGCGCCCGGCCAATACCAGCGACCGGCTTGCCGCCTAGTATCCTTCCGAACGCGCCCGCACCTCTTCGAAGGTATGACGGACTAGCAGGACGCCGTCACGCCATACCGGGACGAGAAGGTCGGTCTCGCCTGCCGCCAGACGATCGAGCCGCTTGGCGACGAAGCAGCTTTCCTGGCTGATCACCGCCTGGCGCCCGGCCTTGCTGCCTTTGGCCGGATCGGTAGCCGGCGACTTGGAGACATCGCGCCACACCCCTTGGTCGTCGCGCATGGCATTGGCTTTCATGGCAAAGCACAACGTGTCGCGGTTGACCTGTTGCAACAATCCCCCGCCCATGCCGAAGGCGATATTGTCGATGGCAAAGCCCTCATCTTCCATCCGTGCGACCAGCTTGGCGATACTGGAGATATTCATGCCATCGCCCTGGATGACGCGGATATGGGGATCGAGCACCCGAAAACCCTTGCCATTGATCGAGCCGCCGAATTTCTCCCACAGCGTCCGGATGGTGCGCACCGGCGTTTCCACCGGATCGCCGCTGTCGGGGCGCACCACCAATACGCCGTCGCGTTTCAGCACCCGAGACTTGAGGCTGCCACACCAGATCTCCGCCACGGCCCGGTCCAGGTTGTAACTATCGGACACCACCGCCACGATCCGTCCCTTGCCGTCAAAAGCGTCCAGCATATTGGCATAGGCCGCCTCTTCCCGCTCGCGACCCCAGCTGGTCATGGTGCTGTGCTCGGCTGCGGGAATCGAGAAGCCCGGCATCGCGGTGGCGCCGTAGTAGCGGCGCGCCGCCAGCAAGGCCTCCATCGTGTCGGTGCCCTTGAAGTTGACCAGATGGGCAAGTCCGCCCAGCGCCGCGCTTTCTGCCGAAGAGACGCCGCGGGCGCCAAAGTCATGCAGCTTGAAGGGCAGCTGCGCTTGCGGATCGTCAGACGTCCGTTCCAGGCCGGCGCGGATGATCGCCTTGCACTTCCAGCTCAAGGTCGCGACGGTGGTGGGATACCAGATGGCCCTGAGCAGCGCGGTTTCGATAAAGGTGGTGAGCCAGGGCATTTGCGGATCGGTATTCTCCACCTGGACCAGCGGAATGCCGGTCGGCACGATCAGGCCTTCGGGCAACGCCTTGATCTCGACCGGCAGAAAGCCGCCATGCCGGGAAAGAACCGCATCCCAGCCGGCACGGTTGAAGGGCACGCCATGCGCGGCGCAGATTTCTTGGGCTTCGGTGATGTCGGGTCGCGTCAGCGGCTTGCCCAGCAGGTCGATCAGATAGGTTTGAAGCCCGAAGAACAACACCTTGTCGCTGAAATCATTATGCCGCGCCTCGGCATAGGCGGATATCGCTCGTGCTTCAGATGGATATTGCAGGAAATGGCTGTGCTTGTAACTGTCGGTCGCCAATATGATGTTGGTCATAACCGTCTCTCTACCCGTCGCACAGGCGATGAACCGCTTTTCAATGCGGTTGTACAGCCGCCTTCTGGGCGGCGCGCCGTTCCTCATCCAACCGATTGATCCGGGCCATATGCCGGCTATAGGTATCGTGATCCTGGGGCGCCGAGAAATAGATCTTGCCGTCATGGGCTTTGATCTGACCCTGGGCGTGGATCAGGTCGCGCAACGTCGCCTGGAATTCCGCGAGAATCCGGTCGTACTGGGCCAGGTCGCGATCGATGGTCTCGCCTTGATGCGCCATCCGCTCCGCATGCATCTTCAGGAGCGGCGAAGGCCCGGTACGTTGCTGTTCGGCCTCCAGTCCCGCCCGGCCATCGGCGATGATTTTTGCAAAACCGGCGCGATGTTGTCGAACCGTGCGGCGCCGGTTCTGGAGACGGGCGGCGGCCTGCTCGGGATCGGTCAGCATGTCGGTGGTCTGGAGCGTGTCGGCCGCTTTCATTTCGGCGTCATAGGCCGCGGCTTCTTTCTTCACGGCGGCGGCCGTATCGTTGACGATCCGGGCCCAGTTTTCCATGGTGTCTTCCGGCCTGGAGGCGCGCGAGGTCACGCTCCCGGTTTGGCGGGAGGCCCGCGAAGAGGGATGCAGGTCGCCGTCCATGACGGAGGTCAGGACAATCGCCCCAAACCAGACCCAGAACACGATATTGAAATAGCGGTTGGCGGGAGACGGGCGCAGAACCACGAAAGCAAGGAAGCCGAAAAACGGCGCCAAAACCCGGCCGTAGTTCGAACCGATACGGCCGATCGCACCCGCCAGCGCCGGCTGACCCAGCAACGCCGCATATTCTTGAACCGTGCCATAGCGATAGAAGACGACGCAGGCAATCGTGGCCACGATGCCGGCGGCAAACAGGACGATCCGTTCACGGTCCAGACTCAGTGCGGGCATTGCGATGTCCCCTGCGCTTCACTCCCACTCTATGGTGCCCGGGGGCTTGCTCGTAATGTCATACACAACCCTGTTGATCCCGCGCACTTCATTGACGATGCGGGTGGCGGTGCGCGCCAGAAAGCTGTGCTCGAAGGGATAATAATCCGCGGTCATGCCGTCGGTGGAGGTGACGGCGCGCAAGGCACAGACATGGTCATAGGTGCGGCCATCGCCCATCACGCCGACGGTCTTGACCGGCAAGAGCACGGCAAAGGCCTGCCAGATCTTGTCGTAAAGCCCCGCCTTGCGGATCTCGTCCAGATAGATGGTGTCGGCCTTGCGCAGGATATCCAGCTTGTCTTCGGTGATCTCGCCCGGCACACGGATGGCCAGGCCCGGGCCCGGGAAGGGATGGCGGCCGACGAAGGCGGGCGGCAGGCCCAGCTCACGGCCCAGGGCGCGGACCTCGTCCTTGAACAATTCGCGCAAAGGCTCGACCAGCTTGAGCTTCATATAGTCCGGCAGGCCGCCGACATTGTGATGGCTCTTGATGGTCACCGAAGGTCCGCCGGTGGCCGAAACGCTTTCGATCACATCGGGATAGAGCGTGCCCTGCGCCAGGAATTCCGCCCCGCCCACCTTGTGGCTTTCGTGATCGAACACATCGATGAAGGCGGCGCCGATGATCTTGCGCTTCGCTTCCGGATCGCTGACGCCCTTCAAGCGCGTGAGGAACAACTCGCGCGCGTCGGCATGGATCAAGGGAATATTGTAATGGCCGCGGAACAGGCTCACCACCTCGTCGGCCTCGCCCGCCCGCATCAAGCCGGTATCGACAAAGATGCAAGTGAGCTGGTCGCCGATCGCCTCATGGATCAGCACGGCGGCGACGGATGAATCCACGCCCCCCGACAAGCCGCAGATCACCTTGCCCTTGCCGACCTGCTTGCGGATCTTTTCCACCATGGCGGCCCGGAAGGCGTGCATGTTCCATTCCGGCTCGATGCCGGCAATGGTGCGCACAAAATTGGATAGCAAAGTCGCGCCGCGCGGCGTATGCGCCACTTCGGGATGGAACTGCACGCCATAGAATTTGCGCGTTTCATCCGCGATCACCGCATAAGGCGAGGATTCCGACGTGGCGATCGCCGAAAAGCCTGGCGGAATGGCGGTGATCTTGTCGCCATGGCTCATCCAGACCGGCTCGCTGCCGGTCTCCGCCAGGCCTTCCAGCAGCGGTGATTTCGTCTGGACTTGAATATCGGCACGGCCGAATTCCTGGTTGTGCCCGCCTTCGACCTTGCCGCCCAGCTGGGCGCTCATGGTCATTTCGCCATAACAGATGCCCAGCACCGGCACGCCAGCCTCGAACACGCTTTGCGGCGCGCGCGGTGCGTCCTTTTCATAAACCGAGGCCGGTCCGCCCGACAGGATGATGGCGCGAGGGTTTTTCGCCAGCGCCTCTTCCGCCTTGTTGTAGGGCACGATTTCGCAATAAACGCCGGCCTCGCGC
>DATBCP010000289.1:0-6565 GCA_036270435.1 Rhizomicrobium sp.
GCGGCATCAGGCGGAAGCGGTTCATCGCCGCCAGCCCCAGCATGAAGGCGACCAGTGCCAGTTTGGCGCCAAGGACCGCGAGGTAGACGATCGATGGCTTGCCTGCGTCGGCAAGCAGGATGGAGACGCCATCGATCAATCCGGTCATCACCAGAAGCAGCACGGCGATCATTGCCCATTCCGAGAACAGCGACAAAGCCAGCAGGATGTTGGGTTCGCTGCGCCGATGAAGCTGAAACAGCGCCGCAAGGCCGCCCAGCCAGAAGCCTGCACTCGCCAGATGCACCGCATCCAGGCTGGCACCGAACACCGCAAAGCCAGCCGGACTGGCGGCGGCCGCATGGCTGGTCGCGGCGGGCAAGGTGAGTGCGATCAGCGCCAGCATTGAAGCTGGTTTGGCGCGCCGGCGCAGGACGAGCGGCAGCGCCGCCAAGGCCGCCATGCGCACGACAAACAGCCGGCCGAACAGCGTGGCGGTGAGCGCTTGTGCCACCGTTGCCGGGTCGAGCGACCCCGCCATCTGCTGCACCGCGACCAGCAACCACAAGATGCCCATGATGGCCGCCACCGCCAGAGCGCCCCAGCGCAGCCGCATATCCCGCGGCGGCAGGATGACCGGCAGTTTGGCGTGGATGAGCAGGTCGAAGGCGAGCTCCCCGAACAACAGCATGGCCGCGACGTAATAGAGGCCGCGAGCCGCCGCCGTCATCGGGACCATCATCTCATTCAAGGAATGACCGTGAAGCGGAAGTTACCACTGACGCGATGTGTGTCATGGCCCACGCTATGCCAGGTCACTTTGTAGAGGCCAGGTTTCAACGCCAGTGGCATCAGGGTGACGGTGGTGGTTCCGACCGCGGCTGATACCGGGATCGTCTTGCCTGCGGCATCACTGAGCGTGGCGCCGCTGAAGGCCGGCTCCAGGCTTTCCGAAAAGACCAGCCGGATCAGGCTAGGTGATTTGACGCTGGCACCGGCTTTGGGATCGGACGAGGTCAGGCGGGCATGCGCGAATGCGGGCGCCGTTGCCGATAGGACCATCAACAGGACGGGCAGAAAAGGCTTCATGATTCCTCCAGTTTGAGCGCCGCCAGGCCCAAGACAATCCAGCCGGCGATCAATGCCAGCCCGCCAAAAGGCGTGACGAAGCCCAGGACCCGGACGCCGCTCAACGCCAGACCATAGAGCGAGCCGGAAAAAAGCAAAGTGCCGGTGAACAACAATAGCGCCGCAGTCCTGGCCAGGGGCGCGGCTTTCCCGCGTGCCGCCAGAGCTGCAAGCCCCATCGCCAGTGCATGAACCAACTGATAGCGCGCGCCCGTGGCATAAATATTCAGATCGCGCGGCGACAGCCGGGCCGCCAGCGTGTGTTCGCCGAACGCTGCCAGCAGGACCGCCAAGGCGCCGGTGACGGCGGCGATGAAAAGCCATTTTCGCATGACTTGGGGTTATAGACACTGGTTCGGGTCTTTGCGAGTTTGGCGGGCCTGGAGGAAGGGACATGCCGGAATTTGTGACCGCGCCCGATGGGGTGGAGTTGGCCTTTGAGCGCGATGGCGAAGGTCCCGGCGTTGTGCTGGTGCACGGCTTCGGCTCCAGCCGGATGCAGAATTGGAAATCCACCGGCTGGTATAGCGGACTGGCGGCGGCGGGATTTTCCCTGGTGGCGATGGATTGCCGCGGCCATGGTGAAAGCGGCAAGCCGCATGACGAACGGGCCTATGGCCACGACCGCATGGCCGAAGACGTGGTGGCGGTGATGACGGCTTGCAGTCTCGAACAGGCCTTGATCCTGGGTTATTCCATGGGCGGATTCATCGGCCTGCGCCTGTTGGCGGCCCATCCCGAACGGGTTCTCAAATTGGCGATCGCCGGCGTTGGGGAAACCTATCTGCAGGACCGCATCACCTCGCCACAGGCGCGCGCCCACCTGGCTGAAGCGCTTCTGACGCCGGACAAAGAGAGCATTACCGACCCCCGTGGCCGGATGTTTCGCGCTTTCGCCGACCAGCCCGGCAAGGACCGTTGGGCGCTGGCGGCCTGCTTGCGCGCCTTGTCGCCCCATCTGTCGCGCGAGACACTGTCAGGGCTCAAGCGACCGGTTCTGGTGGTGGACGGCGGTGACGATGAGACCGCCGGCCGGCCGGAGCCGTTAGCCGAGGCGCTTGCCGACGGGCGCGCGGTGACGATACCGGGACGCGACCATATGTCGGCGGTGGGCGACAGGCGTTTGCGCCAAGCGGTGATCGATTTTTTCCGCTGATCGTCCTCGCACGGATGATCGAAACCAACATGTGTTATCGATGCGTAGGCTGAGAATTAGCCTTTTGTGCAATCTGCCGGTTCCGTTGCAGGGGCATCCAACAGAACTATTGAAACGTTTGGGCCTGGGGTACGTTTTAGTACTGAAAAAAACGTAGGATTTCCACGGCTTACCGCTATTTTCGGGCGGTATGTCCGCGGATGAGTCTTGCTGCGCGGCGGCGGATTGGGGGGCCACACCCCGCGTAGCTTTGTTGGGTCAGCCAAATGTTAGAACCTCATGCACGCATCGGTATTCGCAATCGGCTCTTGCGTAAAGTAAACCTGGAAGATTGGGACCTGCTGGGGCCTCACCTGGAAATGGTGACGTTGAAGGAACGCCAGATCATCGAGGTCCCCACCAAGCCGGTCAACCATGCCTATTTCCTGGAGTCGGGCGTGGCCTCTGTCGTGGCGGTGAATGCCGAGGATCACCGTATCGAAGTCGGCGTCATCGGCTTTGAGGGCGTGACCGGCGTACCGCTGATCATGGGTGACAGCCGCGCCCAACATTCCACTTATATGCAGATTGGTGGCAGCGGACATCGCGTTCCGCAGGAAATGTTGTGCGAAGCGATGGCGAAGAGCGAGGGCTTGCGCAGCCTGATGTTGAAGTCGGCGCAAGGCTTCATGATCCAGACGGCGCACACCGCGCTCGCCAATGGCCGCGCCAAGCTGGAACAGCGGCTGGCGCGCTGGCTATTGATGGCGCTCGACCGCTTGACGACCGACACGGTACCGCTGACCCATGAATTCCTGGCGGTGATGCTGGGGGTGCGCCGCGCCGGCGTGACCGTGGCGATCCACGGCTTTGAACGCCGCGGCTTGGTGACGACCCGCCGCGGCCAGCTCACGGTGATCAATCGTCACGGGATCGAACAGATCGCCGGCAGCTTCTATGGCACGCCCGAAGCCGAGCTGAAACGGCTTTTGGGAGACAATTAGGACTCGCTTTCCGTCATTGGTGCATGGTTTGTTCGCGCCATGCTGCCTCCTCGATTTCAGCACTGGTTCGCGGCCCGCGGCTGGCAGCCGCGCGCCCATCAGCTGGCATTGCTGGACCATGCCCAAAAAGGCGAAAGCGTGCTGCTGGTGGCGCCCACCGGCGGCGGCAAGACACTTGCCGGCTTCCTGCCCAGCTTGATCGAGCTTGCGGGCTCCAGCAAATTGGCCGCTCCGCGGCCGGGTCCTAAGCGGGCGCGCCGAACCGGCCTGCACACGCTTTACATTTCGCCGCTCAAGGCGCTGGCGGTGGATGTGGCGCGCAATCTCAAAGAACCTGTCGAAGAGATGCAGCTTTCCGTCGCGGTGGAAACCCGCACCGGCGACACTTCCGCGGCGCGCCGGCAACGCCAGCGTCACGCGCCCCCCGACATCCTGCTCACCACCCCGGAGCAGCTCAGCCTGCTGCTGGCCCACCCTCGCGCCTCCAGGATGTTCGAAAACCTGCGCACCGTGGTGCTGGACGAGCTGCATGCTTTGTACAATTCCAAGCGCGGCGATCTTTTGGCGCTGGGCCTGGCGCGCCTGGACAGTCTTGCGCCAGGGCATCGCCGTGTCGGGCTTTCCGCCACGGTGAATGATCCTGCGCCGTTGCAGCGTTTCCTGGTGCCGCAGCGGGAGGGGGCGGAAATGCTCTCCCAGCTTGTCCTGGCCCAGGGTGGCGCCCGGCCCGAAATAGCCATCAGCGCCTCTGATTCCTATGTGCCTTGGGCAGGCCATCTGGCGCGTCATGCCATGGCGGATGTGATGACGGCGATCCGGACCGCCAAAACGGCTTTGGTTTTCGTCAACACCCGCAGCCAGGCCGAACGTACCTTCCAGGAATTGTGGGCGATCAATGACGACAATCTCGCAATCGCCTTGCATCATGGTTCGCTGGCGTTGGAGCAGCGCCGCAAGGTGGAGGCGGCGATGGCCAAGGGCAGTCTCAGGGCCGTGGTTTGCACTTCCACCCTCGATCTGGGCATCGATTGGGGTGCGGTGGACAAGGTGATCTGCATCGGCGCGCCCAAAGGCGCCGCCCGGCTGGTGCAGCGTATCGGCCGTGCCAATCATCGGCTGGACGAGCCCAGTGCCGCTTTGCTGGTACCCGCCAATCGCTTCGAAGTGCTGGAATGCACCGCCGCCCGCGATGCGGTGCTGGCCGGCGAGCTGGATGGCGAGCGGCTCAAGACGGGCGCGCTGGATGTCCTGGCACAGCATATTTTGGGAACCGCCTGCGCTGCGCCTTTCTCGCCTTATGCCTTGTTCGAAGAGGTGCGCAAGGCTGCGCCGTATGCACATCTCACCCTCCAGGACTTCGACGCTGTGGTGGACTTCGTCGCCACAGGCGGTTATGCGCTGCGCGCTTACGACCGTTACGCCCGGCTGCGTCCCACCGGCGATGGCCGGATGCGCCTCGCCCATCCCCGGCTGGCGCAGGAATACCGCCTGAATGCCGGTGTGATTGTCGAAGACCCGATGGTGGAGATAAGACTGCAAGCCAAGGGCCGTCCGGCCGGCGCGGGCGGGCGCAAGCTGGGCAAGCTGGAGGAATATTTCGTCGAACAGCTTTCGGTGGGTGATACCTTCGTCTTTGCCGGGGAGGTGCTGCGTTTCGAGGGCTTACGGGAATCCGGAGCCTATGTGACCCGTGCGCGCGACCCCGAGGCCCATGTCCCCAGCTATAATGGCGGCAAATTCCCTCTTTCGACGTTTCTCGCCCAGCGCGTGCGGGAAATGGTGTCGGCGCCACAAAGCTGGCACAAGCTGCCGCAAGCTGTGCAGGAATGGCTGAAGATCCAGGAATGGCGCAGCCTTATCCCTCAGCCCGGCCAGCTTCTGGTGGAAAGCTTTCCGCGCGGCAGCCGGCATTATCTGGTTTGCTATCCCTTTGAAGGCCGCTTGGCGCACCAGACTTTGGGCATGCTTCTGACCCGAAGGCTGGAACGCGGCCGTTTTCATCCGCTGGGTTTTGTCGCCAATGAATATGCGCTGGCCATATGGGCGGCCAGGGACATGGGTGGGGCGAATATGGACGCCCTGCTCGACGAGGACATGTTGGGCGACGACCTGGACAGCTGGCTGGCGGAGTCCAATCTCTACAAACGCACCTTCCGCAATTGCGCCATCATCGCTGGATTGATCCAGCGCCGGTTCCCCGGCAAGGAGAAGAGCGGCCGCCAAGTGACATTTTCCTCCGACCTCATCTATGACGTTTTGCGGGAGCACGAACCCGACCATGTCTTGTTGCGCGCCACCTACCAGGATGCGGGCACCGGGCTTCTGGATGTTGCCCGGCTGGGCGATATGCTGGCGCGTGTCAAAAAGCGAATCGTGACGCGCCGGCTGGAGCGGGTTTCGCCGCTGGCGGTGCCGGCGCTGTTGGAGATTTCGCGCGAAATGGTTGCGGGCGAGGTGGACGAGGCTATTCTGCGCGAGAATGAGGATGCGTTGATACGGGATGCGATGCGTGTGGATTGAGCGGGGCGATCTGGAAATCACGGTGAATGGCGAAAGCCTGTTGCTGGACGCATCCGGTGCGGCCTTTGCCCGGTGCCATTCCACTTTGATCTTCGCGGACCTGCATTTCGAAAAGGGCAGTTCCTTCGCCAGGAGCCGCCAATTCCTGCCGCCCTATGATACGGCGAGTACCTTGCTGCGGATGACACGGGTGATCGGCCGCCACACCCCTGCGCGGGTCATCGCCCTGGGCGATTCGTTTCACGATCCGGGTGCGGCGGACCGTCTGAATGCCGTGCAGCGCGGCCAGCTCCAGTCCTTGGGCCGGATGGCGCACTTCACCTGGATTACCGGCAATCATGATCCGCAGCCCCCGCTCTGGCTGGAGGGTGATGTGGCGGAATGTTTGCGGCTGGGCGGTCTGGTCTTCCGCCATGAGCCGCTGGCTGCCTTCGAGCCGGGCGAGGTGGCCGGCCATCTGCATCCCTGCGCCCGGGTGGCGAAATGGGGCCGCAGTGTAAGGCGCCGCTGCTTTGTGTCGGACGGGCTGAGACTCATCCTTCCGTCTTTTGGCGCCTATACCGGCGGGCTGGATGTGGGCGACGCCGCCATTTCGTCACTCTTCGCCGATTGTTTCCATGCATACATGCTGGGCAGCAGCAGGGTTTATGCCATCCCGCGCAACGTTGCAGTGTAAGCCGAGGCGCGACGAACCCAGGATGCAAAAGGACCGCGCCCTTATTCTGGCCGTCTGAAAAGTACATACGAAATCCACCCCAGCAGCATCGACATGAATACGCAGGCCAAGCCGTAGGAGAAG
>DATBCP010000290.1:0-1898 GCA_036270435.1 Rhizomicrobium sp.
CCTCCACTGCGCCCGGCATGGGCGATGCGTTGACGGGGAATTTTTCCATCATCTCGATGTTCATGCGCGCCGACATCATCGTGAAAGCGGTGATGATCCTGTTGCTGCTGGCCTCGCTATGGTCCTGGACCATCATCTTCAACAAGCTGCTCGCGATCTCCAGCCTCAAGCGCAAGGCGCGCAGGTTCGAAAAACTGTTCTGGTCCGGCCAGTCGCTGGATGAGCTTTACCAGCAATTCGCCGCCAAGAACGACCATCCCCTGGCGGCCATGTTCATCGCCGGCTTGCGCGAATGGCGCCGCGGCTTCGAAGCCAGTGGCAGCTTGCGGGAATCCATGATCCCCGGCGTCAAGGACCGCATCGAAAAGGCGATGAGCGTCACCATCCTGCGCGAGACCGACGGCATCGAAAAGCATCTGGGCATCCTGGCCACCATCGGCTCGGTGTCGCCCTTTGTCGGCCTGTTCGGCACGGTGTGGGGCATCATGAACAGCTTCTCGGCCATCGCGGCGCGCCACGACACGACCTTGGCGGTGGTGGCGCCCGGCATCGCGGAAGCCTTGTTCGCCACCGCCATGGGCTTGCTGGCCGCCATCCCGGCGGTGATCTTCTACAACCGCTTTGTCGCCGAGATCGGCCGTTATGTGAATTCGCTGGATGCCTTTGCCGACGAATATTCCGCCATCCTGTCGCGCCAGCTCGACGAGAAGGCGCCCCGCTGATGGCTGCCGGCATCCAACATACCAGTGCGCGGGGGCGGGGACGGATGCGCCGCCGCGCCATGGCCGAGATCAACGTCACGCCTTTTGTCGACGTGATGCTGGTGCTCCTGATCGTCTTCATGGTGACGGCGCCGCTCCTCACCGTCGGCGTGCCGGTGGATCTGCCCAAGACGCGGGCGCCGGCCTTGGGCCAGGATCGCGAACCGCTTTCCATCACCATCCGGCGCGACGGCGCCATCTTCCTGCAAAAGGAACGGGTGCCCGAGGAGGCCCTGGTGGACAAGCTCAAGGCGATCGCGGCCAATGGCTACGATCAGCGCATCTTCGTGCGCGGCGATGACCGCGCGATTTACGGCAAGGTCATGGAAGTGATGGGGCTGCTGGCCGCAGCCGGATTCACCCATATCGGGCTGGTGACAGATGTCGTCAAGCCAAAGCCCAACCCGTAACCGGATCGCCGCGGTGGCCTTTGCCACCGGGCGCGTGGGCGCCACGACCGCGCGCGGGCCCCGCTATGGGGTGGCGCTGTCGGCCCTGTTCCATGGGCTGGTGTTTGCCACGGCCTTCCTGACCTTCCAGCGCAATTTCACTACACCGGAAGAGACCCATGTCGTGCCGGTGGACCTGGTGACCTTGGCGGACAAAACCAATGTGACGGCCCAGGCGCCGCCTGAGCCCCAAAAGGTCATCGACCGGCCTCCGCCGGTGCTGGAAGCGCCGCCGGAGCCGCAACTGCAAGAGGTCGAGCCGGCACCCTTGCCGCCCGTGCCGAAGTTCGATGTCGCCAAGGAAAAGCCGGTGGAAAAGCCGGTGGAACAGCCCAAGCCCACTCGGAAAGAGATGGCGCAGGATTTCAACGCCCTGCTCAACAAGCTGACCACGCCGGACAAGCCGGTGAAAACCGCCAAGGCAGGGCCGCGTGTGATTCAGGGCATTGGCGCGGGCAACATGATGACGGCGGATCTGGTGGATCTGCTGCGCAGCCAGATCCGGCGGTGCTGGAGTCCCAATGTCGCAATTCCCAATCCTCAGGACGCGATCGTGGATTATGACGTCACCCTCAATCCCGATGGCACGGTGGCGCGCCTGGCAATGACGTCGGGGACCGCTGTTGCCGCGGCAGGCAATGGCTATACACGGGCGGCTGCAGAAGCGGCCAGCCGCGCCATCTATCAG
>DATBCP010000291.1:0-2785 GCA_036270435.1 Rhizomicrobium sp.
GCAATGCGAATTCTTTGCGCTGGAAGGGTTGAGCCAGTTGATGAAGACCATCGAGCTGGTGCGCGACCGGCTCAATCCGACCTTGGAGATTCAAGGCGTCGTGCTGACCATGTTCGACAAGCGCAACAAGCTGTCGGACCAAGTCGCAGCCGATGTGCGCGAAACGCTGGGCGAAAAAGTCTATTCGACGGTCATTCCGCGGAATGTGCGCATCTCCGAAGCGCCCAGCCATGGCGTGCCGGCGCTGGTCTATGATCTGCGCTGCCCGGGCAGCCAGGCCTATATCAAGCTGGCCGGTGAATTGATCCAGCGCGAACGGTTGAGGGTCGCGGCATGAATCCGCACATAGACCGTCCGCGCGGTTTGGGCCGCGGACTCTCGGCCTTGATCGGCGATGAAGCCGCCGCGGTGAAAGGCGAGCCCGTCGCCAAGAAAGATTTGCGGTCCTTGCCGGTCGCCTTCCTGCAGCCGGGACGGTTTCAGCCGCGCCTGAACTTTGACCAGCAGGCGATGTCGGAGCTGACCGCCAGCATCAAGGAAAAGGGTGTCCTGTCGCCAATCCTGGTGCGGCCTGTCGGACCCGACCGTTATGAAATCGTGGCCGGCGAGCGGCGCTGGCGCGCCGCCCAGCTGGCCCAGCTGCATGACGTGCCGGTGGTGGTGCGCGAGCTGGCCGACGATCAGGCGCTGGAATTGGCCATCATCGAAAATGTCCAACGCGCCGACCTGAATGCGATCGAGGAGGCGGCGGCTTATGACGAGCTGATCTCCAAATTCGGCCGCACCCAGGAAGACGTCGCCCGGGAAGTGGGCAAGAGCCGTTCCCATGTCGCCAACACCGTCCGGCTGCTGAGACTGCCTGATCCGGTCAAGGCCTGGATACGGGAAGGCAAGCTGACCGCCGGCCACGCCCGAACACTGTTAGGCGAGGCCGATCCGGTCGCCCGGGCGCGGAACTTGATTGAGGGCGCGCTGACAGTTCGTCAGGCTGAACAGCGTTCGGTCAAGAAGAAGCCCGGTGGAAAACCGGCGATTGATCCCAATATTTCCGATCTGGAATCCAGTATTTCCAATCGCTTGGGACTGAAAGTTCAGATCATCCACCGTGGGGATGAAAAAGGTGGAGAAGTCAAAATCGCTTACAAAACATTGGAACAGCTGGACGAGCTCACCCGCCGTCTGAGCAAGTCCGCCTAAAGTATTAATTTCACTCGATTCGATTGGTTAATTGCCGGCGGTGCGTCCCAGCGCTTCGGCCGCGTCAATGCGTCCGTCATAGAGCGCCCGGCCAACCACCACGCCTTCGATGTTGGGCTCCTTGGCCGCCAGCAGGGCGTCGATATCGGCGATGGATCCGACACCCCCGGATGCGATCACCGGGATGGACAGGGTGCGGGCCAGCGCCGCCGTCGCCGTCACATTGACGCCCTTGAGCAGCCCGTCGCCGTCAATGTCGGTGAACAGGATAGCGGCGACCCCGGCATCCTCGAACCGCTTACCCAGGTCTATGGGCGTCAATTCGCTCACCTCGGCCCAGCCTTGGGTCGCGATCCTGCCGCCCTTGGCGTCGGCGCCCACCACAATGCGGCCGGGAAATTTCCGTGCCGCGTTTTTCACGAATTGCGGATCGGTCAGGGCAGGGGTTCCCAAGATCACGCGCGTAATCCCCGCCGTCAGCCAGCCTTCCACCGCCCGCATGTCGCGGATGCCGCCGCCCAACTGAATGGGAAGGTCGATGGCGGCACGAATGGATTTGATCGCCTCCACATTGGCGCTTTTGCCGGCAAAGGCACCGTTCAGGTCCACGCAATGCAGCCATGGGAAACCTTGGACGGCGAAGGCGCGCGCCTGCGCGGCGGGATCGGTGTTGAACACCGTGGCGTCTTCCATCACGCCTTTCTTCAGGCGCACGCAAACGCCGTCTTTCAGGTCAATGGCAGGGAAGATGATCATGGTTTTGTCCTAAAATCTCTCTTGTCATGCCCGCGAAAGCGGGCATCCAACTTCAAGATCTGCGCTTAGACCAAAGTTGGATTCCCGCTTGCGCGGGAATGACAAGTAAAAGTAAGGCAATACACCCACTACGGCCGCCACTTCAGGAAGTTCTCGAGTAGCTTCAGTCCGGTCGCCTGGCTTTTTTCCGGATGAAATTGCGTGCCCGCGATATTCTCATTGCCCACCATCGCCGTCAGCGGGCCGCCATAGTCGGTGGTGGCGATCAGGTCCTCGGGCAAAGCGGGCTTGAACTGGAAGCTATGCACGAAATAGGCATGGGCCTCCGCCGGGATGCCGGCCAGCAGCGGATGTTTGTGTTCGACCCTGAGCTGGTTCCAGCCCATATGCGGAATTTTGAGATTGGGGTCGGCGGGGGTGATCTTGACCACTTCGCCGGCGATCCATCCCAGCCCGGCATGGCGGCCAAATTCCACGCCAATCGTGGCCAGAAGCTGCATGCCCACGCAGATGCCCAAAATGGGCGCGCCGTCTTTCAGAACTTTTTCGCGCAGCGCTTCGACCATGCCGGGAACGGCCGACAAGCCCTTCATGCAATCGGCAAAAGCGCCCACCCCGGGCAGCACAATGCGTTCGGCGTCCTTGACGACGTGCGGATCCGCGGTGGTGGTGATGTCGAATTTTTCCCCATTATGAGACGAGGCCGCGCGCGCCAAGGCCTTTGCCGCGCTGGCAAGGTTGCCGGAACCGTAATCGACCAGGGCCACTGTGGACATGGCGGGTCCTATAGCGGCTCAAGGCGCATTTGTCGAAATGGGCGCCAAGCAGGGCA
>DATBCP010000292.1:0-7215 GCA_036270435.1 Rhizomicrobium sp.
GAGCATCAGGGTACGGTCGAAATCCTCGACGCCCGATTCCGACGGTACCGCCTTGGCATGTCTGAGCAGGAACAGCCGTTTCATGGGGCGCCTTTCATGATCGCACCGGACAGCACCTGTTGCAGCCCCTCGAATCCCGCATAAAGCTTATGTTCTTGACCCCCAAGGGGCAACCGCGCGACAAGACGGTTTCACGCCGGGAGCGATGGCCGGCAAGCGAAACCGGCCTTGAAGGACAAAGGGTTATGGCCACAAACAAGAAGCGCGGGAAATGGCGCAAGCGGACATTCGCGGTGCGCGGCGGGGCCATGCGCTCCCCCTTCCAGGAGACCTCCGAAGCCCTGTTCATGACCTCGGGCTATGCCTATGAGAATGCCGAGGAAGCCGAGGCCCGCTTCAAGGGCGAAACCGGCGGCTATCAATATTCCCGCTTCGGCAATCCCACCGTTTCCATCTTCGAGGAGCGCATGGCGCTTCTGGAAGGCGCCCAAGTGGGCCGCGCCACGGCCACCGGCATGGCGGCGGTATCGGCGGTATTTCTGTCATCGCTGAAAACCGGCGATCATGTGGTGGCGGCGCGGGCCATGTTCGGCTCCTGCCTTCATGTGGTGGAACAGATCCTGCCGCGCTTCGGCATCGGCTACACCCTGGTGGACGGCGCGGACAACGCGGCCTGGGAAAAAGCGATGCGCCCCGAAACCAAGCTGCTGTTTCTGGAGACTCCCTCCAACCCAACCCTGTCGCTGGTGGACATTGCCGCAGTGGCCAAGATCGCCAACAAGCATGGCGCCCGGCTGGCGGTGGACAATGCCTTTGCCAGCCCCGCCTTGCAGCGCCCCATCGAGTTCGGCGCCCATATCGTGATCCACTCCTCCACCAAATATATCGACGGCCAGGGCCGCGCCTTGGGCGGCGTGGTATTGTGCGACCAGGAATTCCTGGATCGGTATTTGCAGGTCTTCATTCGCAACACCGGTCCCAGCATCAGCCCCTTCAATGCCTGGCTGCACCTCAAGAGCCTGGAGACTCTGGAGCTGCGCATGAAGCAGCATTGCGAGAATGCCCAGCGGGTCGCCGATTTTCTCAGCCAACAGAAGAAGGTGACAAGGGTGCTCTATCCGTTCCGCCCCGATCATCCCCAGCACAATCTGGCGCGCGCCCAGATGGATGGCGGCGGCGGCGTCGTGGCCTTTGAAGTGGCGGGCGGCAAGGCTTCCGCCTTCAAACTCGCCAACGCGCTCGAGCTGATCGACATTTCCAACAATCTGGGCGATGCCAAAAGCCTGATCACCCATCCGGAGACCACCACCCATTCCAAGGTGGCAGCGGAGGAACGCACCGCTCTCGGCATCACGCCGGGATTGATGCGGGTATCGGTGGGACTGGAAGATGCCGATGATCTCTGCGAAGATCTGGAACAAGCCCTGAAGGTTGCATAGGACCCTCTATGGCCGAACATCACATCCAACTGACTTGGGAAAAGGGCGCCGCGCCCTTTACCTACGACGCCTATCCGCGCAACCACACCATTGCCTTCAAGAATGGGCAGGAGACGGTAATCGCCTCGGCCTCGCCCAACTACAAGGGCGATGCGGGCAAGACCGATCCGGAAGACCTGCTGGTGGCGGCCTTGTCCTCCTGTCACATGCTGAGTTTCCTGGCCATCGCCGCCAAGAAGAAGCTGACGGTGAATTCTTACCAGGACAATGCCGTTGGCTTTCTGGAAAATGACGGTGGCAAGCTTTGGATCACGCGCGTCGTCCTGAAGCCCAAAGTGGTGATCGATACCGACACGGAAACGCTGGCGCAAATCCATCACATGGCGCATGAGGCTTGCTTCATCGCCAATTCCGTCAAGACCCAAGTCTCGGTCGAACCCCAAAGCTAAGTTCGGCACGGGTCGTTCGCGCGGCTGTCGCCGCGCTCACCCCCTTCACGCGCGTAAGCGCATAGGAAGGGGAGGGTGAGTAGCGGCGGCGTACGAACGTAGCAACGCACAGGCGGCTTTGCGCAAAGCTGCCGAGCAAAGTTGCGAAGGCCGCAGGGGTTAATCATGAAAGTCATTGCGCTTAATTGTCGCTTGCACGGAACCTGCGCCAGTCCGATACTGGCCGGATGTACGAGCTGGAAAAAACCCCCGAAGACGTTGCCTACCAGTATGAGCTGGAAACGCGGCGCATTCGCGTATCGGTTCGGCCGGCTTATCTGCACGACCAGTCCGATCCGGAAGACGACCGCTATGTCTGGTCTTACACCGTCACGATCGAGAACCGCGGCAAGGAGCCGGTACAGCTTCTGTCGCGCTACTGGAACATCATCGACGGCCAGGGCCGGGTGCAGGAAGTGCGCGGCGCCGGCGTGGTGGGCGCCCAGCCGGTGATCGCCCCGGGTGAGAGCTTTCAATATACCAGCGGCTGTCCGCTGGAGACCGCTTCAGGCAGCATGAGCGGCCGCTACCAGATGATGAGCGCCACGGGCGAAAGCTTTGAGGCCGAAATCCCCGCTTTTCTGCTGGAAAGCCCCTACGAGCGCCGGCAGATCCACTAACGGGCCTGAACCCGGCTCGGGCCGCTCAAGTCGCTGTCGCGCGCCGCGCTGCGCCGTTGCGGACCTTCGGTCCGCAACCCTGTTCGGTTCGAAGCCCACAGTAAGCCTGTGGTTGAAACACGTGCGCCTAAAGGCGAAACTTTCCCATGAGCAAACCGAGCCGCGAAGAGGCTGAAAAGGCCATCGTAACCCTGTTGCGCTGGGCGGGCGATGACCCCTCACGCGAAGGCCTGGCGGACACCCCTGCCCGCGTTGCCAAGGCGTTCGAGGAGTGGTTTTCCGGCTACGATCAGGACCCTGAGGAATATCTCACCCGCACCTTCGAGGAGATCGAAGGCTATGACGATATGGTAATCTTGCGGGACATTCGCTTTGAAAGCCATTGCGAGCATCATCTTGCCCCCATTATCGGCCGTGTTCATGTCGGTTATCTGCCCACCAGGCGGGTTGTGGGCATCTCCAAGCTGGCCCGGGTGGTGGAAGCCTATTCCCGCCGCTTGCAGGTGCAGGAAAAGATGAATGCCCAGATCGCCAACACCATCCAGAAAGTGTTGCAACCCAAAGGGGTCGCGGTGGTGATCGAGGCGGCGCACCAGTGCATGACCACCCGCGGCGTGCACAAGCCTGGGGTCACCATGGTGACATCTACCATGCTGGGCGCCTTCCGCGACAATTCCGATACCAGGCGCGAATTCCTCAACATCATCGGCAATCCCGCCAATCGCGAAATCGGATAATGGCCGCCACTTCACTCGATCTTGTCCGGGAGCTGATCGCGTTCGACACGACCAGCCGCGACTCCAACCTCGCGCTGATCGATTATGCGCAGAACCTGTTGGAGAAGGCGGGCGGCCGTTGCCGCCGCAGCTATGACGCGACCGGCGAAAAGGCCAACCTGTTTGCCACGTTCGGACCCGAAGGGGACGGCGGCTTCGTGCTCTCCGGCCATACCGATGTGGTGCCGGTGGATGGCCAGGACTGGTCGTCCGATCCGTTCAAGCCGGAAGTCCGCGATCGCCTGCTTTATGGCCGCGGCGCCTGCGACATGAAGGGGTTCATCGGCACGGCGCTGGCGCTGGTACCTGACATCGCCAAGGCAAGGCTGAAACAGCCGATCCATTTCGCCTTGTCCTATGACGAGGAAGTCGGCTGCGTCGGGGTCAAGGGCCTATTGGACGACCTGAAAGCGCAAAAACTGAAACCGGCATTGGCCATCATCGGCGAGCCGACGGAGATGCGCGTCGTGGGCGCCCATAAGGGTGGCGCCAAGCTGGTCACCCGATGCTGCGGGCGGGAGCATCATTCCAGCGGCCCGGAGAAAGGTGCCAATGCCGTGATGATGGCCGGCGAGTTCGTGGCGCTGCTGGACAGCGTGTGGGACGCGCTGCGCGCCGACGCCGATCCGCGTTTTGAGCCGCCGCATTCCACCGTGCAGGCAACCGTGATCCATGGCGGCACGGCGGTGAATATCCTGGCGCGCGAGGCGGAGGTGACCTGGGAATATCGCTGCCTGCCCGACCGCGACCCGCAAAAGATCGTTGAACAGGTGGAAGCGCGGGCTAAGGCCGAAATCCTGCCCAAATATAAGCGCCGTGCGCCGGAAGCCGCCTTCAACACCACGCTTCATGCGCACTATCCGGGGCTCAGCATGGACGAAGACTCGCCCGCCATCCGCCTGGCGCGGGAGTTGACCGGCTCCAACAGGATCGAAGCGGTGGCCTATGGCACGGAAGCCGGGCACTTCCAGGCTTACGGCATTCCGGCGGTGATTTGCGGGCCTGGCAATATCGAACAGGCGCACCGGCCGGATGAGTTCTGCGCGCTCAGCGAATTGGATGCGTGCGAGCAATTCCTGCGGAAAGTCATCGCGCGGGCTTGCACCTAACTGTCATCCCCGGCGAGCGCGAACGACCGTGAGCGCGAGGGGTGAGGAGTGGCGCGCGAAGCGCGTGAGCAGGTCCTGTGGACCTGCGAAAACGACGAACGCCGCGAGCCATGGCGAGCGGCCGGGCAGGGACCCAGGTGCCACCACCGTGACGGTGACTGACACCTGGATTTCCTTCCCCTCGCATTGCTGACGCAATGCTCGGCCGGGAATGACATTGGTTTACGACTTCACCCAGTCCCGCTTGAACCGGTAACCCAGCGTGATGACGATGGCGACAATGGAAGCCCCGACAAAGGCAATGCCCAACGATGTGAAGATCGTCGCCAGGTACGACCCGATGACCGGAAGAACCGCAAGCGTTTTGGCGCCCAGCAACAGAACGATCGTTATGAGATAGTTTCTGGAATTCTTCTCCGAATTGTTCTTGATCGCTGCAATGCCGCCAAAAACGAAAAGCAGCGGGGCGGTCAAGGGAACGGAGACAAAAGCGGATACGATCGACAATATGACGGCGAGTGCTCGTGCTGCTGCGCAGATCTCATTCATGTTTCCCTCCCGATGGTTGTTATGATTTCAGGCGTAATGAGGGTGATGTGAGATTGGCCTCAAATTTCCTCCCATTTGGACGAAGATGCAATACATAGCGCCGCCTTGCGGCGCGCGGCCGGAGAGGACAACAGGGCTATCAGCACGGGTTAGGCCAAACTCTCCGGCCCTATCTCATGGCTCTTGCCGCAGAGTGAGGCGGAATAGACGAAGGTCCGGTGGACCTTCGTCCCGCCGAACGCCGCGAGCGAAGGCGAGCGGCCACGCAGCAGCTTACGCCAAGCCATCCGGCCCGATTTCGTGCGTTTTGCCACAGAACTCGCACCTCGCCCGGATCACCCCGTCCGGATCGGCCAAGCCTTCGCGCTCCTGCGGCGTATAGCGCTTGAGCACCTGGGTGACACGAGCCGCGTCGCAATCGCAGCGGAAAATCACCCGCTCGGGCGGCGCCACCCGGACCTCCTCCTCATGGAACAGCCGCCATAACAAGGTCTCCGGCTTGAGGCTGGTGTCAACCAGCTCGACATCCTCGACGGTGTTGAGCAACAGCGACAGCCGGTCCCAGTCGTCTGAGGTGGTTTCCTGGCCGCGGCTGGCCGATTCCGGCGTCATCTGCAGCATCAACCCGCCGGCGCGCCAATGGGGCACGGGATCGCCCGCGACATAGAGCGGCGCGGCCGCCAGGCGGATCACGGTGGGCAATTGCTCGCTTTGCAGGAAATAGGTCTCGGCCGAGGCGCCGATGCCCTGAGGCGAAAGCTCGACAATGCCCTGATAGGTCTTGCCGCCCAGCCGGGGCTCGATGGTGATCGCCAGCGCGCCCTTGCCCGCCAGCTTGTCGAAAGCCTCCCCCTCCAACGCGGCAAACCGTTCCGCGTCCAACCGGGCATAGCCGCGCACGCCGCGATCGCGCGTCTCGTCGGCGCCATAATAGTCGGCGGTGACTAGGTCGAGCGGGCCGTCGCCCTTGGTCTGAATGGTGAGCCGGCCGTCCAGCTTGAGCGCGGTTCCCAACAACGCCCCCAACGCCACCATTTCTCCCGTCACCCGGGCGGCCGGTTCCGGCAGGACATGGGCGCCCAGAGCGCGCGCCGAGGCGGCATCCAGCCGCACCAGCCGGCCGCGCACACCGCACCTTGCGATATCGAAAGGCAGAACGAAGTCGCCATAAGGCGACGGCTCAAGGTCCATTTTGTCCGGCATGGTGTATCAATATGGCGATCATGCGAGATCTTTCAATCCTGCCAGCTTGCGGCGTTGCCGCCGCCAAGTGACCAGCGCCCTGATCCCGGTGGCCAGCATCACCAGGGGCACCACAAGTTGCGGCGCGCCCTGCGGCCCCAGCCAGATCATGCCGATGACGAACGTCACGCATGGATCGACCAGAAAGCCATAGCGATCGTATTGTTCCAACACCCGGCAGGCCCGGGCGGCATCTTCCGGATCGATCCGCCCTTTCAGCCAGGCCTCGCGCCGCCGATAGTCGAACAGCTTGCGCCGCAAATCGTCGGCGCCCATCCGCGACAGCTTGGGGATCGCCGCGCCCCCAAAGAAGAGCTTGGCATTGCGGCGCTCGATGAATTTGGGCAACCAGCGCCACATCCATTTGGGCGTGTAGTTGGTGTGCATGGTGGGCCCGTCGCCGGCGGCAAGCGACTGCAGGCCCACAAACCAGGCATCGGCGTCCTGGCGCGCCATGGCGAACTGGCGCGCCCGGGAAACGGGTTCGATACTGGCCGGCGGCTCGCGCCAGCCCGCGCGTGCCAGGTAATGGCCGAACTGATCCACCGAAAGGCCGGGATCGCGCACGAGGGCGTCCATCATCGCGTCCAGCAGATATTCCCGGTAGCCGAAAGGCAAAATGCCTTGCGCCGAGCCTTTGTCATAGGCATCGAAGGCGATGTCATAGCGCCCTGCCTCCATCGCCTGGCGCATCCGCTCGACCAGGCTCTGGGTGAGAACTTCGTCCGGCGTAAGTTCGCGGGGCGCTTGTTGTTCCGGCTGGTCCGGCGGAGATCCTGTTCCAGACGGCGCGGCTTGCACGCGCTGGGTCTGTTGCGGCGCCGCTGGCACGGGCTGGATCAGCGGCGCGGCCTGCGCTCCCGATGCAAAGTTGAGCGCCCATTCATAGGCCCAACGCAGGCGCTGAAACGATGCGGGATCCTTCTGCTGATCGATAGCCCGAAGCCGTCCGGCATAGGCACGTCGGATCGCCTTGCTGTCCCGGGTCTCGG
>DATBCP010000293.1:0-2134 GCA_036270435.1 Rhizomicrobium sp.
CGTCGCGCACGATGCGGGGAATGACACCAAGGCCGGCAGCCACACGGGGACTGGGCGCGTCCACCGGCACACCTAGGGCGCCGTTGAACATGCCGGCATCCAGTTCCGCCATGCTGCGATTGACGTCCAGGAAGGCGCGCGGGAAATGGGCCGCCAGCAAGGGGGCGCCCAGGCCGACGACGCCCGCGAACAGCTCATCCACAAAGGCGTCTTCCGAACGGCGCAGGGTGGTGGTGTCCAGCCGGGTGCGCTCCAACAGGCTGGCGGGATAGCGGCGCCCCGAATGGGGCGACGCAAAGACAAAAGGCACCGTCTGGTGCACCGGACGGTCCAGGCGAAACGGGCCCGATTCTGGGTCTGAAGCCATGAGGTTTAGGACTCGTTACGTCCGCCCTATAAGGTTGCACCCCCAGCCGGGGCTGGCAAGCTGTCGCGTTAACCACAGTTTACAGCTTTACCCTGTATAGGGTTTTATAGGAGCGGGCAGGCGGGCAGCGATGGCGCATATCCTTCTGGCGGAAGACGATGAATCCCTGCGCAAGTTCCTTGCGGCGGCCCTGGTCAAGGCCGGCCATGCGGTCACCGATTTTGGCGATGGCGGCGATGCCTGGGAATGTCTGCAAGGCTTCACCTTTGACCTGTTGCTGACCGATATCGTGATGCCCGGCATGGACGGAATCGAATTGGCCAAGCGCGCTGCCGAGCGCAATGCCACGCTCAAGATCATGTTCATCACCGGCTTTGCCGCTGTGGCGCTGCATCCCGCCTCGGGCGCGCCCAAACAGGCCAAAGTGCTCTCCAAGCCCTTCCACCTGCGCGAGATCGTTGCGGAAGTGGACCGCATGCTGGCCGCGGCCTAGCAGCGCGCTCAATCAGACCTGCAAACGACCACACTGGCCGTCACGCGCCATGGCGCGCAAAGACGCAAGCCGCGTCCAGCTCCTCCGCGACGTTTTGCTCGCCGCCACATGTCAAAAAATACAATAAACATGGGCACAAAACAAGCGTAACATTTCACATGTCGGACCCTTTTTCCGGCATCAAAGGAGGAAGTATGGAGCGTCCTTCACACATCCATTTCGATACGCAATCCCATGCATTTTCACGCCGCCTGCCATTATTGGGTTTAGCTCTGTGCCTGCAGGCCTCCGTCGTCTGGCTGCTGGCGCATGAGCTGATCAATCGACGGGTTGGCGATGTCCTTCCCCGCTGGATCGAAGTGAGCCCGCTGCCGGACAAGCAACCCGACAACCAACTACCGCCGCCGCCGGACCCGACCCTGGCGACGCCCGATCACTTGACCGCCGTGCTCCCGATCTTCGACACGGCGTCAGGCGATCGGCCTCCTGTTCATGTGGAGCCGCGGCAAGCCAACACGCAAACCGCGACCCTGATGCTGCCGGATCGGGCGCCCATCGGCATTGCCTCCACCCATACGGTGCCTCCCTATCCGCCAATCGCCCGCCGTATCGGGGCGCAAGGCAAGGTGACACTGAGGCTGACCGTGACAGCGGAAGGCCGGGTGAGTGCGGCCGAAGTGGTGACGTCCAGCGGGCGCGACGATTTGGATCAGACCGCCCAGCAGTGGATCATGGCGCATTGGATCTACAAGCCCGCCTTGGCGAACGGTGTCCCTATGGTCTCCAGAACGCTGGCGACCGTGACGTTCAGCCTGACCAACGAGCGGTGAACTCGAGCGCCGCACATCGCGGCGCGACCATCAGCATCCGAAAGCCCCCTTCCCCCTCGCGGCGAAGCCATGCGAGGGGGAAGATGTCGCAGCAAGGTGTCGGCCGGGCCGACCCGAGCTGCGACAGATGGGGGTCAAAAATCGGCCTTTTCTCCGGTTCCGGCGTCCCGCTTGCCCGAAGGGAGGGCTCGAGGTTATAGAAGCCCCCTTCCCAACGGTGGGGCGGTTAGCTCAGCGGGAGAGCACTACCTTGACATGGTAGGGGCCATAGGTTCGATCCCTATACCGCCCACCATCAAAATCAATGACCCACTGGGATTTTTGGCCAGAGAGCTCCAGGCGGGACAGCACCGGCGGCTTGCCAAAGGCTCGGTTGAGAACGGCCTGGGCCACTATGAGGTACGGCCGATATCAGGGCCGCACACCATTCCGCATATCGCCGCC
>DATBCP010000294.1:0-3333 GCA_036270435.1 Rhizomicrobium sp.
CTGGCGCGCAATACCAGAAGATCGGCGCGGCGCGGGGAAAGCTGCAAGGAGGCATTGAGGTCCAAAACCACTTCCGCCCAATAGCGCCGCATGGCCTGGGCGCGGGCAAGGTCGGCGAAGAGATCGGCGTCGCCGGCCGAAAGCGCCAGCGCGCCGGAAAAGCTCTGCACCGCGCGGGCGCCATCGCCCGCCAGCAGCCAGGCGTTGCCGGCCTGGTCGAACAGCGCCACCCGGAACGCAACATCCAATGTTTCGCGGCCGCCGGCTATCTTGTCCAGCCGGCTGCCGGCTTCGGCATAGCGCTTGAGATTGACCAGGGCCAGCGCGGCGCAATGCTCGGCGGGCACACCGCCGCCCGACCTGGCCCATGCTTCCGCGTCGCTCAACGCCAATGTGGGGTTGGCATTTGAGTCCGCCAGGCAGCGCCGGTAATGCCCGGCCGCGGTCTCGGCCGCCGTCACCGGCAAACCCGTCAGGATGAGAAACAGCAACGCATGTCTGGCCGGCCTGGTGCGCATGAGACCAGCTTATCAGGTTTGAGCCCGTGGGCGGCAACAAGCCTGGTCATGAAATGCTTTCCTCAAGGAACATCAGGCCCTAGGCTCGGCCTCCCAGGAGAGGCTCATGTCCTTTGCACGCATTTTCGGCGCCGTCATGCTTTTGACAGTCCTGTCGATGCCCGCCATGGCACAACCGGACGTTTCAGACCTGCCGCAACTGCCGCCGCATGCCGCGCCGACTTCCCGTGTTCAGGTCGGCAGCCTGCCGGTGATGGATACGACACCGGCTTTCGACCCCGACAAGGCCACCGCAAAATACCTGTCCAAGATCAGCGGCGCGGCACGGGCGCGTTCCGACGCCTATTTCGAAGGCGGTTATTGGCTGGAGCTGCTGGACGTGATCTACGCCCTGGGTGTGGCGGCCCTGCTGTTATGGTCGGGACTGTCGGTGCGTATCCAGGATTGGGCGCAAGGGCGCACCAACAGCCGCGCCTATCAGGTGATGCTCTATGTCGCCGCCTATGTTCCCCTGGCAGTGGCCGCGACATTTCCTCTGACGCTGTATGAGGGTTTCTTCCGCGAACATGCCTATGGCCTGTCCAACCAATCCTTTTGGCGATGGCTGGGGGATTTCGGCATCCAGTTCGCCTTGACGTTCGCGGCTTGCATCCTGTTGCTGCCGCTGCTTTACGCCGTCATCCGCCACACCCGCGCGCAATGGTGGTTGTGGGGCGCCGGCCTGGCCATCCTGTTCCAGATCTTCGTGATCGTGATCTGGCCCGGCCTCATAGCGCCTTTGTTCAATCACTATTCTCCCCTACCCGACAGCCCGTTGAAGGCCAAGATACTCTCTCTGGCCCGCGCCAATGACGTTCCGGTGGATAATGTCTATCTGGTGGACGCCTCGCGCCAGTCCAACCGGGTCTCCGCCAATGTGTCGGGTTTTCTGGGCACGGCACGCGTCTCGCTGAACGACAATCTCCTGAAACAGGGCTCGCCCGACGAAGTGCTTGCGGTGTTGGGTCATGAGATGGGGCACTATGTGATGGGCCATGTGACGCGCGAGCTTTTGCTTGAGGCCCTGGTGATTCTGGCCGGCTTTGTTTTCCTTCATTGGGGCTTCTGGTTCGCCTGCGAGGTGTTCGGCGGACAATGGCAGGTGCGCAACGTCAGCGAGGTAGCGGGACTGCCACTGCTGGCGGCCTTGGGGACGCTGTTCCTGTTCCTGGCAACGCCGGCGATCAATTCTATCTCCCGGGTCACCGAATACCAGGCTGATATTTTCGGGCTCAACGCGGTGCGCAAGCCCGACGCGTTCGCCAGCGTGATGCTGAAGCTTTCCACCTATCGCAAGTTGGAACCGGGCGGCTTGGAAGAGATCATCTTCTATGACCATCCTTCCGGTCGCACCCGCATCGCCGCCGCAATGCGTTGGAAGAAGGAACATATCGCCGATTCCGATATTCGCGATTCGGCGAACCTGCCCTGATGGACCTGCAGGCGCTCAACCAGCAAGCGAAGACGGCCCTGCGCGCCGGGGATGCACCAAAGGCCGAAGCGCTGATCCAGCAACTCGGGGCGGCGCGGCCAGGCCATCCGCAAGTGGTTCTGCTGACGGGAATGTTGCGCGGCCAGCAAGGCCGCCACGAAGAAGCGGCAAAATTGCTGGAAAGCTTGCTGAGTTTGCGTGCCGATCACACAACCACCCTGCTTCATCTGGGCAATACGCTGCAGGCGCTGGGGCGGTTCGAGGAAGCCCTGGCACGCTATGACACGGCACTGGTGGCCAAGCCGGACAGTCCGGAAATTCTAAGTTGCCGCGGCAACGCCTTGACAGCGCTGCGGCGCTTCGACGAGGCGCTGGCCAATTATAATATGGCGCTGGCGCTGGAAACCAGGGAAGCCATTGTGTGGTACAACCGCGCCAGCCTGTTGATGAAAATCAACCGGCCCGGCGATGCGCTGGCCGACTTCGAACGGGCGGTCAGCCTTTCTCCCGATTTCGCGCAGGCCCTGGATGGCAAAGGCACCGCCCTTCTGTCGCTGCGCCAACCGGCGCTTGCCTTGCCGTGTTTCGAGCGCGCACTGGCGCTGATGCCAGCCAATACCGCATTCCGGATGAATCATGCCGTGGCTTTGGTGCATCTGGACCGTTTTGGCGATGCGCTCAGGGACTATGACCGCATTCTGACGATCGATCCGGACTATCCCAAACTGCAGGGGCAGATCGCGCTGGCGGCGCTTTATGATTGCGACTGGCAGAGGATGCCCGAAGTTGCCAGCAACCTTGCCGCCCATGTGGAAGCCGGCACCCCGGGTTTCGATCCCTGGACGTTGATCGGATATGGCGCGCATGGTCCGCTGCTTCTCAACTGCGCGCGCAACACATTGCGCGAAATACTGCCGCCACCATCGGCGCCGCTATGGACAGGCAAGGCTTATGCCCATGACCGCATCCGGCTTGCCTATCTTTCCGCGGATTTTCGCAGCCATCCGGTGGGGTTTCAGCTTATCGAGGTGCTTGCGCATCATGACCGCGCCCGCTTTGAGGTGATCGGCATTTCCTCGGGCGAGGATGATCACAGTGAAATTCGCGCCCGCCTGCGTCTTGCCTTCGATCAATTCCATGACGTGCAAGGCATAAGCGATCTCGATGTCGCCCGCCTGATGCGGAACCTTGAAGTGGATGTCGCGGTGGATTTGAGCGGCCATACCGTTGGCCAGCGCCTAGGCGCGCTCATTCAACGGCCCGCCCCGGTGCAGGCTGCGTGGCTGGGTTATCCCGGCACCACGGGTGCCGCCTTTATCGATTATATCTTGGGAGACGCAGTGG
>DATBCP010000295.1:0-11839 GCA_036270435.1 Rhizomicrobium sp.
CACCGAACAGGCCTTCGCCGACAAAGGTCCAGAAGGTGGTGCTCCAGAACTCGTCCCGCACCGCGAAAAATTTAAACACCACGCTGGAAAGCGCCACCACAAAGGTCGCCGCCAGCATGAGCGGCACCAGCCTGAGCTTGAAGCTGCCCAGATGCATATTCCCGTCCAGTGACAGGCCCAGCGCGCCCAGGATCACCAGACCGGCGCCCAGCACTTGCGGCCAGTGCGGGATTTCATGCAGGACGATGGCGCCCAGCGCGAAGGTGAAAAGCGTGTTGGCCTGGAACAGGGGCGCAACGACCGAGGCTTCTTCGGTCTGGATGGCGCGCAGATAGAACAGCATGGCGCCCATATAGAGAATGCCGGACAGCGTCATCACGCCGGTGGCGAGCCAGGGAAGCGCCAGCACCCTGGGCTCGAACAGCCAGATCGGCACAAGTGCGACCACCCCCAGAAAGGCGGTGAACACCATCAGGACGGCGGTGTCGCTGTCGCGGAAATATTTATCGACCAGAAATTTGTCGATATGGGTGGAGACCGCCCAGCAGAGCGGCCCCGAAAACGCATACAGCAACCACATGCTTTTTCGGGGTCTGCCTTACATCATTTACTTCTTCGGAATCAGCACGTCTGTGACCGGCGTACGCGGCGCGGTGCCTGTGTCGATCACCAGGGTCACCGCCAGATGGACTGGCGGACTGCCGGGCTGCGGGCGACAATCATGCGGCGCCTCGCGTGGGATTATGAAGCTTTCGCCGGCATGCATCAGCATCATGGGCTGGCCCTTCACATAACATTCAAATGTCCCGGTGACGACCTGCGTCATTTCCACCCCAAAATGCATGTGCGGTGCCGTGCTCTCCCCGTCCTTCAGGTCGCGAGTTGTGATGATGACCGTCTGGTCCTTGCTCCCATGCGGGACATTATAGGTCTGGGTGTTGGTGCCTTTCTGCACCGCCATTTGTCCATTGGACTGGGCAAAGGCCGCGGTCGAGGCCAGGACGACAAAACCGGCGATCATGACTGTCTTCATGGATGTTTCTCCCCTGTGAAATTGGCGCCCGCTTGGGCGGAAATTGGCGCCAGCTTGGCGTGTCGAAGCCAGCATGGCAAGTCGTGCCAGAACGCAAAAGCCGGTCTGGGCGTTACCAATACGCAGCTGTCCGGCGGGACTTTTCATGCGTCTTGCTGTTCGAGGCCTCGTGATCCTGGTGTTGGGGCTGGTCCTGTTATTTGCCGCCGCCCGGCTTGGGTCTGTCTGGTCTGTTGCCCATGCCGCGCCGGCGCAACAGACCCAGGCTGCCGGCGAAGGGGCCACAAGCGGACAGGCCGTCGGCAACGGTGCCAGCAGCAGCGGCAAAAGTGAAGCCATCCTGGTGGCGGATGTGCTGTTGCTGCTGGTGATGGGACGGCTTTTGGGCGAAGCCATGCAGCGCGTCGGTCAGCCTTCGCTGATGGGCACGCTGCTGGCCGGGATCATTCTCGG
Organism: Rhizomicrobium sp.; assembly: GCA_036270435.1. Lineage (GTDB taxonomy): Bacteria > Pseudomonadota > Alphaproteobacteria > Micropepsales > Micropepsaceae > Rhizomicrobium. The sequence goes on from DATBCP010000295.1 coordinate 1,487, forward strand.
GCCATCCCTGTTCGGCTGGTTGTGGCCCGATGCCCAGCACTTTCTGTTTCCAAAGAACGAAACCCAGAAAGGCATGATCGACGGCCTGTCGCAGATGGGCATCCTGATGTTGTTGCTGCTCACCGGCATGGAGACCGATCTCAGGCTGGTGCGAAAATCCGGCGCCGCCGCCATTGCGGTTGCGTTTTGCGGCATCGCCTTTCCGTTTGCCTGCGGCTTTCTCCTGGGCCAGTTCGGCCCTTCGATTTTGTTCAGCACCGGCGACCGGCTGGTGCCGTCGCTGTTCTTAGGCACGGCGCTTTCCATTTCCTCCATCAAGATCGTTGCCATGGTGGTGCGGGAAATGAACTTCATGCGCCGCAATCTGGGCCAGATCATCGTCACCACCGCCATCATGGAGGATACATGCGGCTGGGTGATCATCGCCATCACCTTCGGCATCGCCGGCGGAGGCGGTGGGCAAAGCGGATTGGACTGGCTCAACCTTGCCAAGACGGTGGGCGGCGTGGCGTTGTTTCTGCTGTTCTGTTTCACCATGGGGCGCTGGCTGGTCTTCTCCATCATCCGCTGGGTCAATGACAATTTCCGCAGCGATTTTCCGGTGGTCACAGCCATTCTGGTCATCATGGCAATCTTCGCGGAGATGACCCAGCTTCTCGGCGTCCGCACCGTGCTGGGTGCCTTCATGGCGGGTATCCTGATCGGAGAATCCCCCATCCTCACCGGCCATATCCAAACCCAGCTGCGCGGCATGATCACGGCCTTCTTCATGCCGATCTTCTTCGGTGTGTCGGGCCTGTCGGCCGATCTCACGATTCTCAAGGATTGGAACCTCGCGGGTCTCACCTTTCTGCTGGTGCTGATCGCCAGCATCGGCAAATTCGCCGGCGCCTTTGCCGGCGCCATGCTCGGCCGCTTGAACGGACGCGAGGGGCTGGCGCTGGGCTGCGCGATGAATGCGCGCGGTTCCACGGAAGTGATCGTGGCTTCGATCGGCCTTTCCATGGGCGCTTTAAGCCAGAATCTCTATACCATGATCGTCACCATGGCGGTGATCACCACTATGGCGATGCCGCCCATGCTGCGCAGGGCGCTGGCCGGTCTTCCCATGGGCAAGGAGGAGGAAATCCGCATCGCGCGCGAAGCCATCGACGCCAAGGGTTTCCTGCCGCGCCTGGAACGGCTGCTGCTGGCAGCGGATGAAAGCCGTACCGGGCGGCTGGCGGCCCGGCTGGCAGGCGTGATCGCCGGTGCCCAGGGCATGCCGGTGACCATCCTCAAGCTGGATGCCGATATTCGCTCCGGCGCGCGCGAAGACAAGGTGCAAGCGCCCAGCAAGTCCGATCATGTCGCGCTGACCGAGTCGAAAGACGAGGCGCCCAAGGAAATCTCAGGCGCGCAATCGCGCACCGAAAGCGTGACGGATCTCAAGTCAGACCCTCTTGCCAGGGAAGTGAAAGCGGGTGCGAGGAAAAGCGCCGCAAAACTCATCGCCGATGAGTCCGAACCGGATCCGGACAAGGTCCATTTGACCGCCCGCGTCCCCTTGGATGCGGCTGTGGAGGTGGTCAGGGACGAGGCGCGCAAAGGCTATGACCTGATGTTCATCGGGCTGGACCGCAGCGTGGAGCCGGACGGCGGGTTTACGTCCAAAGTCAGTCAATTGGCGGCGGGCTTCGAAGGTCCGCTGATGGTGTTGGCCCATGTGGGCGAGAAGACCGTGTTGCATGGCAAGAGCCGCCTGCTGGTGCCGGTTAACGGCACCTCCCAGTCGCGGCGCGCCGCCGAAGTCGCTTTCGCCCTGGCGCGGGCCACCGGCGCGACGGTCGAAACGTTTTTTGTCTCCCAGACCGACGGCCATGCGCGCACCCGGCTCAGGGAGGAGAGCGTGCTGCGGGACATGGTGGAGCTGGCCGAGCGCTATGACGTGACGATCACGACGCGCATTTCCAAGCGCTCCGCCCCGGCGGGCGCCATCCTGACGGAAGCGGGCCACGGCTTTTCCATGATCGTGATGGGCGGAAGCGCGCGACCGGGCGACGAACTGTTCTTTGGCAACACCGTGACGGCGGTGCTGAAGGATTGGAAAGCGCCTATTCTGATGCTTGCTTCCTAGCGGCTTCGGTCAGCGGCTTTCCAGCCAATGCACGCTGAACAGCCGCTCTTCGTCGGTCCACACCGCGCGGGGATTGAAGCCGGCGTGGCAGGCCATCTCGCGAAAAGATTCGATGGTGTATTTGTGGCTGTCTTCGGTATGCACGGGTTCGCCTTGCGCGAATTCGAACAGCCGGCCGCGAAGGCTCACCCGCTGCCGCTTGAGGCTGACGAGATACATTTCGATGCGTTGCGCGCCGGCATTGTAAGGCGCGTAATGGGCGAAGGCGCCCAGTTCAAAGTCCGCGCCCAATTCGCGATTGGCGCGAACCAGAAGGTTCTTGTTGAACGAAGCGGTGACACCGGCGGCATCGTTATAGGCCGCATGCAGCCTGGCCGGGTCCTTGACCAGGTCCACGCCGATCAGAAGGCCGCCACTATTCAATCCGGCGCGCATGCGGCGCAGCAAGGCAAGCGCGGCATCGGGCCGGAAATTGCCGATGGTGCTGCCCGGGAAAAAGCCGGCGCGGCGCGGATTGTCGGACAAGGTGGGGATGTCCAGCGAGTCCGAAAAGTCGCCGACCATCGGCCGCAGCGTCAATGCCGGATAGTCCGCCGCAAGGCTGCGCACCACAGCCGCAAGATAATCGCCGGAAATGTCCAGCGGCGTATAGGCGCGCGGCGCGATGAGGGCATCCAGCAGGATGCGCACCTTGCGCAAGCTGCCGGCGCCGAATTCCACGATCTCGACGCCATCGCCCATCAGCGCCGCGATCTCGCGGGCATGGCGCGTCAACAGCATCGTTTCCGTACGGGTCTGGTAATATTCCGGCAGTTCGCAAATCCGGTCGAACAGATGCGAACCGGTATCGTCATAGAAATATTTGCAGGCGATTTCCTTCGGCGTCTTGGCCAGGCCGGCAAGCAGGTTGTCGGCAAAGCTGTCTGTTTGCGGTACGGCGCCGCGTTCCAGGCGCGCCAGTTGCGTGTCCATCACATATCCTCCGCCAGGCGGATGCCCGAAAATTGCCAACGCCCGCCCTCAAGCAGCGAAGTGGTAGGGCATAAAATAAGGAGGCGCGTTGGCATCACATATCCTCCGCCAGACGAATTCCACTGAATTGCCAACGCGCCGAAGGTGGGAAAAAATTTCTGTAGCTGTCGCGAATATGCCCCGGCGGCGTGGCGCGGGAGCCGCCGCGCAGCACCATCTGGCCCACCATGAACTTGCCGTTATATTCGGCGGCGATGCCTGCAAAAGGTTTGAAACCCGGATAAGGATCGTAGGACGAGCGGGTCCAATCCCACACATCGCCGGTGTGAAATCGGTTCTTGCAAGCGTCCGTTGTCGCAATGGCCTCCCATTCGAATTCGGTGGGCAACCGCTTCCCGGCCCAGGCGGCATAGGCCGCGGCTTCGTAAAAGCTCACATGCTCGACCGGGGCATAGGGATCGAGGTCCTCCACGCCGGCGAGAGTGAAAACGGTCTCGCTGCCGCTATTGTCCTTGAACCAATAGAGCGGCGCTTGCCAAGCCTCCTCCTGCACCCGCGCCCAACCGTCCGAAAGCCAGAATTCCGCCCGGGCGTAACCGCCATCGGCGATGAAGGCTTGATACTCGCCGTTGGTCACCGCGCGCGAAGCCATGCGGAAGGGCCGTAACAGAGTCTGATGGCGCGGATACTCATTGTCGAAGGCAAAGCCATGCCCGTCATGGCCGATCAACGACAATCCGCCCGGATGTTCCAGCCATTCCAGCTGCCGCGGCGCGTGCGGTGCGGTCTTGTCTGCCCGGTAAGCCGGCAGCAGCGGATTCTGGAAAAACGCATGCTTGATGTCGGTGAGAATGAGTTCCTGGTGTTGCTGCTCGTGGTTCAGCCCCAGCGTGATGGCGTCGTGAAGGCTCGCATCTGCGCAGGCCTCCTGCATCGCGGCATCGACACGGGCGCGATACGCCAAAACCTCCTCCAGGCCGGGGCGCGTCAAAAGACCACGGCGCGGCCGGGCATGCCGGGGGCCCAGGGCTTCGTAATAGGAATTGAACAGAAAGGCGAAGCGCGGGTCGAACGGCTCATAGCCGGACCGCCCGGCCAAGATCACTGTCTCGAAGAACCAGCTGGTATGAGCCAGATGCCATTTCACCGGACTGGCATCGGGCATGGATTGGATGGCGCAATCTTCCGCGGACAGGTCCCTGGCCAATGCCACGCTATCTGCGCGTATCGCCGTATAGTCTTGGGCAATGGCGGGGAACGGCAGAGCGGCGGTTTTCATCGCAAATCCCTTCGACAGGCTCGCCGCATGGTGCGAGGGGCCCCGCCTTTAGAGTTGTTTCAACCTTACAATAGCGGGAAGAGTTCCCGACATAAGCGTCGCTGGGGCTTCGAAATCGCGATCTCGAAAGGCAATGCCGGATTGTCCCCAAAAGGGCGGGGACTTGGAACTCCCCCGGATTGTCCAGCGTTGAGGTGGGGTTGGGGAGGGACCGGTGCAAGGGCTGACCAAAAGAATGACGCTCCAGCTCGATAAAGCCATGCTTGCGACTCCGGCTTTTCTTGCCGGGGGCGGCGAGATGGGCGCGGCGATCCGGGATTTCGACTGGGCCGCAACCCCGCTGGGCCGGCCGGATATCTGGCCGCGCACCCTGAAAACCTGTCTCAGCATCATGCTGGCATCGCGCCAGCCCATGTGGGTGTGGTGGGGCGCGGAGCTGATCAATTTCTACAACGACCCTTATCTCTCCATCATTGGCGGCAAACATCCCCATGCGCTGGGACAGCCTGCGCGCGAAGTCTGGGCGGAAATCTGGGATCAGATCCAGGGGCGCATCGCCGCCGCCATGGGCGGCGAGGCAAGCTATTCGGAGGCCGAGCTGCTGGTGATGCAGCGCAACGGCTATCCGGAAGAAACCTACTACACTTTTTCCTTCTCGCCGGTGCCCGATGACGAAGGCGGGATCGGCGGCATTGTCTGCGCCAATACCGACGACACCGACCGGGTCCTCGGTGCGCGGCAGCTGGCCTTGTTGCGTGAGATCGCCTCGCGGACCTGGGAGGCCGATAGCGTGGACGAGGTCTATGCTCTCGCCGCCGGAGCGCTGGCTTGCGATCCGCGCGACATGCCTTTCGCGATGATCTACCGGTTGGACGATGACGGTGTGCACGCGCGGCTGCGCGGCACCAGCGGCATCGCCCCTTGCCATGCCGCGGCGCCTGAGACCATCACGCTGGAGCGTGGCGCGCCTTGGCCGGTCGGAGACGTGGTGCGGGGCGGCCGGCGGATGCTGACGCGTTTGGGCGAGAGATTCGGTCCCTTGCCGACGGGACCCTGGACCGACCCCGCGCAAGATGCCTTGATGCTGCCGTTATCGACCAGCGCCGATGCCGCGCCACGCGGCGTGCTCATCCTGGCGGCCAATCCCTATCGCCGGCGGGGCGACGACAATTTCGAGAATTTCGCCGCGCTGGTGGCGCGCCAGATCGCCGCAGCCGCGATCAATATCGAGACCTTCGAGGCGGAACGCGAACGCGCCAAATCCGCCGACTGCCTGGCGCTGGAGATCGAGCATCGCCGCCGCATCGAACGCCACCAGAACCTGTTGCTGGATGAACTCAATCACCGGGTCAAGAATACCTTGGCGACCGTGCAAGCCATGGCGACCCAGACTTTGAAGGGTGTCGAGCCCGGCCCGCGCGACACGTTTCTGGCGCGGCTGTTTGCGCTGTCCAGCCAGCACGATCTTCTCACCCTGGACAATTGGGAAGGCGCTTCGTTTGAAGGCGTGCTGCGCCGCGCCTTGCGCCCCTGGCGGGAGCAGGGCCGGCCTCGCTTCACGCTCGAGGGGCCGGCCGTGCACCTGGATACCAAGCGGGCGCTGGCCCTGGGCATGGCCTTTCACGAATTGGCCACCAACGCCGCGAAATACGGAGCGCTGTCGAATGCGGGCGGAACGGTCATGGTGCGATGGAGCTTGGAACCCGACGCCAGGCTGCTCAAACTGCGCTGGGAGGAACAGGGCGGCCCCCCGGTTTCAAGGCCGACGCACCGGGGCTTCGGCCTGCGGCTGATCGAGCATGGGCTGGGACGGGAAATTTCCGGCAAAGTGGCGCTGGACTTCCGCAGGGAAGGCCTGGTGTGCGAATGGGATATGAAACTGACCTGAGCGAAGACCAAAGGTGAAGCATGGGCGTGCGTGTCTTGATTGTCGAAGATGAAATCATCGTCGCCCTGTTCCTGGAGGATCTCCTGGGAGATTTCGGCTATGAGGTCGCCGGTGTCGTAAGCCATCTCGACGATGCCATAGCGCACGCCGCCGACTATGACCTTGCGGTGCTGGATGTGCATATCAACGGCCGTTCCGTGTTCGATTTTGCCGACACGCTGGCGGAGCGTGGCACGCCCTTCGTTTTTGCCACCGGCTATGGCGCGCGCGGCATCCCCGACCGGCATGCCGGCCGGCCGGTGGTGCAGAAGCCTTTCCAACCGGAAGAGCTGAAGTGGATGCTGTCGCAGGCCCTGGATGGCCGCGGCCAGCCCTCGACAGGCACACCGCTGGAAAGCGGTGGCAGCTGCCCGCCCATGGGCGCGCGAACGAGATTTTGAAATATAATTACAATCGACCGTGGCAGGGGTGCAACCTGTCAGCTTTGTTAGTGCCCCCTGTTGCCGGAAAGCCTCATGAAAGGCCGTGTTTTCCTTGGCCCGGTTTCCCGGGTCTGGTAATTTTCGGTCTTCTACTAGAGGGGCCCCTTTACAGGGGTAGGCAATGGGCAATTTCAAGCACACTGCGGCGCTGGCCGCGGGGGTTGCTGCCGTGTTCGCGGCGGTCCCGGTGCTTGCTGCCGATCCCATGCCGAGCCTTCAATCCTTTGGCGCCTCGCGCGCAATCTCCGCCTATGAACTGTCCGCGCCGGGCCTGTCGGGCGGCGCGGTGCGGCCGGAGATCGAGGCTCTGCTTTCAGACAGCACGCTCAGGCCGTCGGCACCGGGCCTGCCGCCGGTTGCCTCCAGCGTTCTTCTGGCGCCCAACTTGGCGCTGGATGCCGGGAAAGGCATCGATATCGCGTCTCGCTTCACCAGCCGCAGCGATGCTGTTTCGCCGTTCTTGTCGGCGGTCACCGCGCCCTATCTCGCCTTGGCCAATGGCGGCCGCTATGCCGGCGTCACCTATGTGCCGGCCGACAATCTCAGGGTGCGCCTGGGCGCGTCGTTTGGCGACGAGCGGTTGGACCGTTTCCAATTCGATGCCGGCGCGCCAACCGGACCTTTGGCGCTTACCTACGACGCCAGCCAGAGCAAATCGCTGTTGGGCGGCTTGTCCTTCGATATCTCCAACGCGCTGGGCTTGGATGTCGCTGCCATCGCATCCGAGCGTACCGGCCTGCCCCTGGGCTTCACGCGCGACGCGGCGATCGCGCCCAAGGCCAGCACCGCGGCACTGGGCGTCTCGGCGCATATGGATTTCGGTCAGGGCCTGGTGTTCACCACCTCGTTCAGCGAAGGCTTGTCGCAGCTTGATGCACGCGCCAATTTCCCCGGCGCCAACTTGCGCGAACAATCCTATTCCTTCGCCATCACCAAGCGCGGTGTGTTCGGTGACGATGCGTTGGGCCTGTCTTATTCGCGGCCCGCGCCCAGCATGACGGGCACCTTGTCGGCCCTGTCGTCATCCGGCGATGTGCCACTGACGGTCACCCAAGGTGTGCCATTGGGCCGTGCCCCGGAGACCGACATTCAACTCGGCTATGTCACCACCTTCCTGGACGGCGCGGTGGCTTTGCAGACCAATGCCGGTTACCAGACCAATGCCCAAGGCCAGCAAGGCGCCACATCGGTGTCGTTGCAGTCGCGCGCCAAGATCAAATTCTGATCTGCAAATTTCTCGCCTGCGTTTGACGCCTTTGCGGGCGGCAGGTACTTTCGCCTGGATAGTTCCCGAAAGGGATTAATAGGGAAGCCGGTGCAAGACCGGCGCTGCCCCCGCAACTGTCAGCGGCGAGCCAAGGGCCGATACACCGTCACTGAACTTTTACAGTTCGGGAAGACAGCCCAAGGCACCGACCCGCGAGCCAGGAGACCTGCTATCGGGTGTCACGCTGTGGCCACGGGAACGGTGGGTTCCCGAAAGGCAAACGTTGCGAACGCTGCGTCATGCGGTGACACGCGCTGTGCCGAGTCCTTTGGGAAGGGCTTGCCCGCGCCTTGCCAACCCATGTCCCTTCGGAGTGTATCGCAATGATTTTTTCCGCCAATCTCGGCTTTCCCCGTATCGGCAGCCACCGCGAGCTCAAACAGGCGCTCGAAAGCTATTGGAGCAGCGCGACCAGCGCCGAGACACTGCTGCGTACCGCCCAATCCCTGCGCGCCCGTCACTGGTTCGCCCAGCAGAAAGCCGGCATCGACCACATCCCTTCCAATGATTTTTCCCTGTACGACCAGATGCTGGACACCATCGCCCTGCTGGGCGCCGTGCCTGCGCGTTTCCGCCATGGGGGCGGCGAGGTATCGCTGGATCTCTATTTCGCCATGGCGCGGGGCCGAAATGACGCGGCCGCGATGGAAATGACCAAATGGTTCGACACCAATTATCACTACATCGTGCCGGAACTGACGGCGGAGATGGATTTCCGCCTTTCCAGCAACAAGGCGCTGGAGGACTATAAGGAAGCGAAGTTTCTCGGCATTTCGACCCGTCCGGTGCTGATCGGGCCGGTGACCTTCCTAAAGCTCGCAAAAATGCGCGATGGCTCGGATCGCTGGGCTCTCCTGCCGCGGCTGCTGGGCATCTATCGCGAGGTGCTGGCTTCCTTGGCGCAAGCCGGCGCCGAATGGGTGCAGATCGATGAACCGGTGCTGGTGAGCGATCTGGATGATGCCGCGCGCGCGGCACTGAAACAGGCCTATGCCGGTCTTGCCGGGGTCGCGGTGAAGACCATGCTCGCCACCTATTTCGGCGCATTGGGCGACAATCTCTCTGTCCTCGCCGGCCTGCCGGTTCAGGGCGTGCATATCGATCTGGTTCGCGCACCTTTGCAGTTGGAAGACGTCTGCAAGGCCTTGCCTGGCGACAAAGTCCTGTCCCTGGGCGTGATCGACGGCCGCAACATCTGGAAGACGGCGCTTACCGATGCCGAGCGGCTGATCGAACGGGCCAAGACGTTGCGGGACGATGGCCTGATCGTGGCACCCAGCTGCTCGCTGTTGCACGTTCCGGTGGACCTGGACGGCGAAACCCGGCTCGATCCGGAATTGAAGGATTGGCTGACCTTTGCGGTCCAGAAGCTGGACGAGGTCACCGCGCTCGCCAGGGCGGCGAACGGCGAACGCAACAGCCGCTTTTTCCTCGACAATGCCCGGGCATTGGGGGCGCGGGCCGTATCGCCGCGCATTCACGATTCGCAGGTGAAGACACGGCTGGACGGTGTGACGCCGGCCATGGCCGAGCGGGCGCCTGCCTTTGCGGAACGCATTGCCCTTCAGCAATCGCTGCTCAAGCTGCCGCTGCTTCCCACCACCAGCATCGGCTCGCTGCCGCAGACCCGGGACTTGCGGGAAATCCGCGCCCGCTTCCGCAAGGGCGAGATCGATCGGTCGGCTTACGAAAAAACCCTGGAGGAAAAAATCGCCGAAGCCATGCGCTGGCAGGACGAAATCGGCATCGATGTGCCGGTGCATGGGGAGTTCGAGCGCAACGACATGGTGGAATATTTCGGCGAGCAGCTGAAAGGTTTCGCCTTCACCCGGAACGGCTGGGTGCAAAGCTATGGCTCGCGTTGCGTCAAGCCGCCCGTCATTTACGGCGATGTCAGCCGGCCCAAGCCCATGACCTTGCACTGGACGCAAGTCGCGCAGCGTTACACCAAAAAACCGGTTAAGGGCATGCTGACCGGGCCGGTCACCATCCTGCAATGGAGCTTTGTGCGCGACGACCAGCCGCGGCGCGACACCTGCCGCCAGATTGCGCTCGCCATCCGCGACGAGGTGATGGATCTTGAAAAGGCCGGCGTGAAATTGATCCAGATCGATGAAGCGGCCTTGCGGGAAGGTCTTCCCATCCGCAAGGCGGAGTGGCAGGCCTATCTCGACTGGGCGGTCGAAGCATTCCGCCTGGCGGCGGCCGGGGTGGGCGCTACGACACAGATCCACACCCATATGTGTTATTCGGAGTTCAATGACATCATGGGGGCTGTGGCCGCCATGGATGCCGATGTAATCTCCATCGAGACGTCGCGTTCGGCCATGGAATTGCTGGAGGCCTTCG
>DATBCP010000296.1:0-6560 GCA_036270435.1 Rhizomicrobium sp.
CAGGCTGACCGCGAACATTCCGATGGTGAACAGCTTGTGCTGGATGCACCATTTCAGCGAATGCTCATAGCGCGCCTGCACCGCGTCGAAGGCATTCTCGCTCCAGTGATAGAAGCGGCCATGGTCGCTGGACTTGCCCGACCGCAGGAAGCGGCTGCACAGCATGGGCGTCAAGGTCACCGAGACAAAGCCGGAAATCAGGATGGTGAGCACGATGGTGACGGCGAATTCGTGCAGCAGCCGGCCGACAATGCCGCTCATGAACAGGATGGGAATGAACACCGCCGCCAGCGACACCGTCATGCTGAGGATGGTGAAGCCGATTTCGGCGGCGCCTTTTTCCGCCGCTTCATAGGGCGCTTCGCCCTCCTCGATATGGCGGACGATATTCTCCAGCATCACGATGGCGTCATCGACCACAAAGCCGACCGACAGGGTCAGCGCCATCAGCGAAAGATTGTCCAGATTGTAGCCGAAGGCCGACATGCCGGCGAAGGTGCCGATGACGGCGATAGGCAGCGCCAGCGAGGGAATGACGGTGGCGGACACCCGGCGCAGGAAGACGAAGATCACCCCCACCACCAAAGCGCCGGCGATCAACAATGTGGTCTGAACATCGGCGATGGAGTTGCGGATCATCTGGCTGCGGTCGAACACCACGTCCAGCTTCACCGCCGGCGGCAGGTTCGCCATGAACTGCGGCAGGATCTTTTTGATGGTGTCGGTGACCTGCACCACATTGGAGCCCGGCTGGCGGAAGATCGCCAGCACGATGGCCTCGCGGTTCTTGAACCAGCTCTTGGCATAGGGATTCTCCAGCCCGTCGATGGTGCGCGCCACGTCCTTGAGCCGGACGGGGCTGCCATTCTGGTAGGTGACGATCTGGCTGTCGAATTCCGCGGCATTGTTGAGCTGGCCACCGGTATGGATGACGGTGGACTGGGTGGGACCGTTCAAGGCGCCGGTGGCGAGATTGACGTTGGCGGCGGCCACAGCGTTGACCAGCTTGTCGATGCCGATCTGGCGCGCGGCCAGCGCCGCCGGGTCGGCCTGGACACGCACGGCATATTTGGCGGAGCCGAACACGCCCACCTGTGCCACGCCTTCGATGGTGGAAAGTTGCCGCGCCAGCAGGGTCTCGGCGTATTCGTCCACTTCCGACGGCTTGAGCGTGGAGGAGCTCATCGCCATGAACATGATCGGGATGTCGGCCGGGTTTTGCTTGCGGAAGGTGGGCGGCTGCGGCAGGGCCTTGGGCAGGTTGCGGGTGGCGGCCGATATCGCCGATTGCACGTCCTGCGCGGCGCCGTCGATGCTGCGATCCAGGCTGAACTGAAGCTGGATCTGCGTCGAACCTTGGGTGCTGTTCGACGTCATCTGGTCGATGCCGTTGATGGTGGAGAACTGGTTCTCCAGCGGGGACGCGACGGAAGACGCCATCGTGTCGGGATCGGCGCCCGGCAGGTTCACAAAGACCGAGATGGTCGGAAAGTCGATATTGGGCAGGTCCGACACCGGCAGGGTGGAATAGCCATAGACGCCGAAGATCACCAGCGCGGCCATGACCAGGGTGGTCATGACCGGACGTTCAATAAAGCGCTGCGACAGATTCATCTTTCAATAATCCCGGGCTGCTCAGCCTTCACGGTCCTGGGTATGCGGCACCCGGCGCCGGCCGCTGGTCATCGGCCCCTTGCCCGCCTTGCCGCCATCTTCCTCGGCATGACGCTTTGATCCGCTGATGTTGACCTTGGCGCCGGGAATGACGCGCAGCTGGCCCTCGGTGATCACCTGGTCGCCTTTGGCGAGGTTGCCGGAGATCGCATCCTTGACCCCGTCATCGAACAGGACCTTGACCGGAACCTGCTGGGCGGTGCCGTCCTTGACGGCATAGACAAATTGTCCGTCCGGTCCCGTATTGACCGCTTCGCGCGGCACCAGTGTCGCGTGCGGAATCTCCGACAGCGCCACCGTCACATCGACCAGCTGGCCCGGCACCAGCGCCATGTCGGGATTGGGATAGGTGGCGCGCAATTCGATGGTGCCGGTGGTGTTGGTCACCGCATTGCCGATGAAATTGACCGGCACCTGGATGTCCTTGCCGCCCACGTCATGCATGCCGATCAAGAGGTTGAGTCCGCCCTTGGCCTGCATCGCCTGAATGCGCGGCAGGTCGGATTGCGGCAGCGCCAGCGATATCTTCACCGGCTGGATTTCATTGATGGTAACCAGCGAGCTCGCGGTCGTGCTGGCGGTGGCGGCGGCGATCATATTGCCCGGTTGGATCAGGATGGGCCCGGTCTTGCCGCTGATGGGCGCCTTGATGGTCGTGTATTCCAGATTCAGACGGGCGGCTTCCGCATTGGCCCTGGCCTGAAGATAGGCCGCCTCGGCATCCTCATAATCCTGCGGCGAGATGGCATTCTGTTCCTTCAGACGCGCATAGCGGTCGGCCTTGGCCTGGGTCGTGGCCATGGACGCCAGCGCATTGTCATGAATGGCCTTGTAAGGGCGGGGATCGATCTGGAACAGGACGTCGCCGGCTTTCACCATTTGGCCTTCCTTAAAAAAGGCCTCGGTCATCTGGCCCTGGATACGGGCATTCACCTGCACGGTGGAATTGGCCATCACCGTGCCGATGGTGCGTTCGATCACCGACATGTTGCCGGTTTCCACCGTCGCCACATGGACAGGCGCGGCCAGGTTCCGCCGTGCCAAGGGTTTGCTGTCATGGGTGAAGTACCAAAAGCCGCCAAGGGCCAGTGCCAATGCGGCGCCCCCGATCAGGAAAGTGCGGCCGCGCCCGCCGGGCTCTTCGTCCCTCTGGCTGTCCCGCACGGGCGGGGTCTGGAGCGGGGTGATCTGGACATTCATAGTGCTTTTCATCCTGACGCGGGCGGTTGACAGTATACACTTTCCGATCCGCAGCATTGCGACGGCCCGGTGGACCGGTTCCGCGATGCTTCGGGGCAAATCCCTGCCCGCCCAGCAGGGCCCGAAGCATGGAAATTCGACTTCGACGGCCGCTTATAGGCCAAAACTCTCTCACAAATGTGCCGGAAATAACCTCTTGAGACGAGCCAAGCCCCGGAAAACGCTGCCAAAAGCGGCTAATCGTCTCAATTTTTGCGGCGGGGAACCTGATTTTGGCTTGTTGCTCCGCAGCAGGGCCAGCGTCTATAAGCCCGCCGCCTCCCATCGTCTGAAATGATTCCGCTCATGAGCATCCGTAACATCGCCATCATCGCCCATGTCGACCATGGCAAGACCACCTTGGTTGACCAGCTGCTGAAACAGTCAGGCTCGGTGCGCGAGAACCAGCAGATGGCCGAACGCGCCATGGACTCCAACGACCAGGAGCGTGAACGCGGCATCACCATCCTGGCCAAATGCACCAGCGTGGAATGGCAGGGTGTGCGGCTGAATATTGTGGACACGCCCGGCCACGCCGATTTCGGCGGTGAAGTGGAGCGCATTCTCTCCATGGTGGACGGGGTGGTGCTGTTGGTGGACGCGGCCGAAAGCGTGATGCCGCAGACCAAATTCGTGCTGTCCAAAGCCTTGAAGCTGGGGCTGAAGCCCATTGTGGTGATCAACAAAATCGACCGCTCCGACGCCCAACCCAAGGAGACGCTGGAATCGATCTTTGATCTCTTTTTGTCGCTGGAAGCCAATGACTACCAGCTCGACTTCCACCACCTCTATGCTTCGGGCCGCAACGGCTGGGCGGTGGACGAGCTGGAAGACGAGCGCCAGGATCTGACGCCGCTGTTCCGCCGGATCGTGGAGGATGTGCCCGGGCCCAAGCCCGCCGCTCTGGCCGGGGACGACCATCCCTTCAAGATGCTGGTCACCACCCTGGAAGCGGACAATTATCTGGGCCGCATTCTCACCGGGCGCATCGAATCCGGCGCCATCACCACCAACCGCAACATCAAGGTGCTGAACCGCGACGGCGAAGTGATCGAGAAGGCGCGCGTCACCAAGCTTCTGGCCTTCCGCGGCCTGGCGCGGGTGCCGGTGGAACGCGCCGAAGCCGGCGACATCGTCGCCATAGCGGGCCTGGAAACCGCCACCGTTGCCGACACGCTGTGCGATCCCAATGTGGAAGAACCCATTCCCGCCAATCCGATCGATCCGCCGACGCTGGCCATGACCATCTCGGTCAATGACTCGCCACTGGCGGGGCGCGAAGGCGACAAGGTGCAGAGCCGCGTCATTCGCGACCGCTTGATGCGCGAGGCCGAAGGCAATGTCGCGCTGAAGGTGCATGAGACGGGCGAGGGCAATTTCGAAGTGGCGGGCCGCGGCGAATTGCAGCTGGGCGTGTTGATCGAATCCATGCGCCGCGAGGGCTTCGAGCTCTCCATTTCGCGGCCACGCGTCTTATTCAAGACTGAAAGTGGCGAAAGGCTGGAGCCGATCGAGGAAGTCACAATCGATGTGGATGACGCCTATGCCGGCGTGGTGATCGAGAAGATCTCCAACCGCAAGGGCGAGATGGTGGACATGCGCCCCACCGGCGCCGGCAAGACCCGCATCGTGTTTCACGCTCCGGCGCGCGGGTTGATCGGCTATCACGGCGAGTTCCTCACCGACACGCGCGGCACCGGGGTGATGAACCGCATGTTTTTGAACTATGCGCCGCATAAGGGCCCGGTGGGCGGGCGCATCAATGGCGTCTTGATCTCGACCGAGGATGGCGACGCGGTGGCCTATGGCCTTTGGTACCTGGAAGAGCGCGGCAAGCTGTTCGTGGTGCCGGGCACCAAGGTCTATCAGGGCATGATCATCGGCCAGAATGCCAAGGACAATGACTTGGACGTCAATCCCACCAAGGCCAAGCAGCTCACCAATATCCGCACCACCTCAAAGGACGAGGCGGTCCGCCTGACGCCGATCGTGCCCATGACCCTGGAACAGGCGATGGCCTATATCCAGGACGATGAGCTGGTGGAAGTGACGCCGCAGAACATCCGCCTGCGCAAGCGGGAGTTGCTGCCGCATATGCGCAAGCGGGCGAAGCAAGCGGCCGAAGCTTAGCAGCGCGGTTCATGTCGCTCTGGCGCGAACTTTCGGGTAATTGTAACCCAGCGTCAAAGGAAGCTGCCAATGAAACTGCTTGCCGGCATGCCCATCCTGGCTTTCCTGGTCATCGCCACCGCCCTTGAGGTGACCGGCGATGCCTTGATCCGCAAATCCTTGTTTGAACATGCCGGGTTGGTCCGGCTGGGCCTGTTTCTTTTCGGTGCCGGCCTGCTGGCGGGCTACGGCACCTTTCTCAACCTGGCTCCGCTGGAATTCGAACAGGTTGTCGGTCTTTATATCGCCACCTTGTTTGTGATGTGGCAGATCATCAATTTCGCCTTCTTTCGCACCCTGCCGACAGCGCCGATCCTCGCAGGCGGCGGGTTGATCATTGCCGGGGGTTTGATCGTGTCCTTCTGGAAACTCACATGACGGTCGATGAAAAACTGCTCGCCTTCGCCAACCGCCTGGCCGATGCCTCGGGTGCGGTGATCCGTCCCTATTTCCGCCAACGCATCGAAGTGGTTCACAAGCCGGGCCGCGCCCCTTTCGATCCCGTTACCGAGGCGGACAAGGGCGGCGAGCGGGCGATCCGCGCCATCATCACCCGCGAACGCCCCGAGGACGGCATCCTGGGCGAGGAATATGGCGAGACCCCCGGCAAGAACAGCTTGCGCTGGATCCTGGATCCCGTCGATGGCACGCGCGCCTTCATCACCGGGCGGCATGAATGGGGTTCGCTGATCGCGCTGGAGGAAAATGAGATACCGGTGCTGGGCATTCTCGACCAGCCGGTGCTGGGCGAGCGTTACATCGGCGTGCATGGCCGCTCGGTGCTGGTGGAAGGCGACAACCGCACGCCCTTGAAAGTGCGGGAGTGCGCCGGCCTGAAAGACGCCATCCTTTGTGCCACCGATCCCAGTGCATATTTTTCTCCCGATCAGCAGGACGCTTTTGCGCGGGTGAAGGCCGCAGTGCGCATGACACGCTATAGCGGCGATTGCTATCTTTTCGCCGCGCTGGCGCTGGGCTTCGTCGACATCATCATCGAAGCCAATTTCAACCGCTGGGATGTGGCGGCGCTGATCCCGCTGGTGGAAGGGGCGGGGGGCCTGATGACGGCCTGGGACGGCAGCCACTGCCGCGATGGCAAAACCATTCTTGCCTGCGGCGACAAACGCGTTCACAGCCAGGCGATGGCATTGCTCGACGCATCGGCGTGACGCACAGCTTTGTGCGAAACGCATCGCGGCATTGAATTTCTTTCCGCCCTTTCTGCGTTCACGAAGAAGCCACAATGCGCCGCAAAAGCGCAGCAGATACAGCGTCAACAGGAACCATTGCGGCGGCTTGACGTCATTATCGCCGCAATTTGCCTTTGTTCCGGCATAACGAAACCGTCACCGGCAAGTAGCGTTTTCCTACCGAAGGTTTCAAACCACCTCAGGAGGAATGCATGTCTCTGCGCGACTTCAACAATGCTCCGTTCCCGGACGATCCGCGCGCCGTGCACAAGGACCCCTTGGGCAATG
>DATBCP010000297.1:0-3066 GCA_036270435.1 Rhizomicrobium sp.
ACCTGCCGCAGACCAGGCTGGAATTCAACTATAATACCGAGCCGGATGCGGACGGCCTCGGCATCAAGGTGGGCTGGACCTGGCGCGATCTCAGCCAGCACTATTTCTACAATCAGGCGCGGCTGAACCCCAATGCGGGGCAGGCGCCCACCCTGGCCGCCGCTGGGGTGATCAACAAGACCATCGACTTGTATGACGGCGAGGGTCAGAGCCTGCTGTTGGTCAATCCTTATGCCGTTGGTGACTATGTTTCCGCCCACACTTCCAACTACAGCGCAAATGCGAGCGACACGCTGTCCAACACCATCAATAACTACCGGCTGGGTGAGGCGATCAACGCCTTTTATGCGCAGGCGCAGTACAAATGGGACGGACTCTATGCGGTGGCGGGTGTGCGCTACGAGACCACCAGCATGAGCATTCTCAATTATCAGCCGATGCCTTTCTCCTCGACCACAAATTTCGTGCAGACCCGGACATCCTCGCACTATTACCGGCTGCTGCCTTCGCTCAATGTCAGCTACGATATTTTCGACGACGTCAAGCTGCGCGGTGCGATCAGCCAGAACCTGGCCCGGCCGCAATATGCCCAGCTGGCGCAGAACGGCACCGCATCGCTCAACAGCGCCAGCGGCACGGCGTCCGAGACCATCTCCAATCCCAACCTCAAGCCGCGCGAATCCACCAACTACGACCTGTCGGCGGAATATTATCCCGCGCCTGGCGTGCTGCTGTCGGTGGCGGTGTTCGACAAGGAGATCGAGAACGAGATCGTCACCCTGACCACCACCGTCCCCAATGCCACGGTGCCTGGCGTGACCGGCCCGGTGGCGCTGACCATCACCCAGGCCCAGAATACCGACAGCGCCAGCATCAAAGGCCTGGAGCTGGGCGCTTCCGACATCAAGTTCGAATTCCTGCCCGAATTCCTGGCCGACTTTGGCGGCACCGCCAATGTCTCCTTCGTCAGCCAGGATGCCCCGCATATCCGCATGAGCGACGGCTCGCTGCGCCGCCTGCCGCAGCTTCTGGAAGCTTCGCGCTTCGTCGCCAATGTGGCGCTGCTCTACAGCCATGATGCCTGGGCGGGCCAGCTTGCCTATAATTACACGAGCAAGATGCCGATCAGTTTTGACACCAACAACCAGGCCAATGACCAGTATTGGGCCGGCATCAGTACCCTGGATAGCCAAGTGAGCTATGCCATCGACGAGAATTTCACCGTCCGCGTCCAGGTCAAGAACATCACCAATTCGCGCCCGCAGAAAGTGGTCGGCATCAACCAGCAGTTGAACTATTCCGCGTTAGACAATGGCCGCGCCTTCTTTTTCGGTGTCGGAGTGGCCTATTGATGCGTGCGCTTGTCGCTGCCGCCCTTCTGGCCCTGCCGGCCGCCGCCCAGGCGGCACCGGCGCACAAGCTGCTGGTGGTTTCGGTTGATGGCCTGGACTGGCGCTATATTCGTGACCGCGACGCGCTTGGGCTCAAAATCCCCAACATCCGCCGTCTCCTGGCGCGGGCGCAAGTGGCGGATGGCGTTGTGGGTGTGTGGCCGACCATCACCTGGCCCTCGCATACCTCGATCATTACCGGCGTCCGGCCCGACCAGCATGGCATCCTCAGCAATGCGCGGGGGACACTGGACCCTGCCTTGAGCTACTGGTCGGCGAACAAGCTCAAGGTCCCGACCCTGTGGCAATGCGCGGGCGCCGCCGGGCGCACTACCGCGGCGGTAACGTGGCCGGTCACCATGGACGCAGCCATCACCTACAATCTCCCCGAAGTGTTCTTGCGCCGCAATGGCGGCTCCATGGATCTGGAGGCGATTGAGAAATATGCCACGCCGGGCCTGGTGGGGGAGATCACGCGCGCGTATCCCTCCTTTGCCCAGCAATGGGTCGATGACCGCACCCGCATGCAGGCGACCCTGTTCCTGCTCCAACATAAGCAGCCGGACCTGATTCTCACCCATCTGGTTGACCTGGATTCGGAAGCGCATGACCAGGGTCCCTTTGGAGTTAACGCCAACGCCATCATGGAGCGTACCGATGCGATCATCGGTACGCTGCTCAGGGCGCTCCCCAAGGGTTACGATTTCGCTCTGGTTTCCGATCATGGATTCGAGCGGATTGACCGCATCGCCAACTTGAAGGTGATGGCCGCGGCGGATGGCGTGAGCGGCGATCTCGAAGCCATGGGCGGCATCGTGGTCACCATGGATCCGAAAGTGGCCGATTGGTTGCGGAAACAGGCCGTCAAGAACGGTCCCGATGTTGGGCGTGAAATTCCACACCAGGAACTGACGCGCTATGCGCCCGGTTTGGCTGACTCTGTCGCCGCCTTCGAGCCCGCGCCGCATGTGATGTTCGGGCGCGCCGAGAAGGGCGAGGCGCATACCGCCCCGCCCGAAAAAGGCGAGCATGGCTTCTGGCCAGTTAGGCCGGACTATCGCAGCGTGTACCTGCTTACGGGGCCCGGTATCAAGAAAGAACAACTCGGCGCCATCGAGATGCTTTCCATAGAAGACCGCCTGGCGGGCGTCATGGGATTGACCTGTGGGAAATAGAAGTTTTTTTAGTTGCCCGCGCCATCGTTTGACATCGAGCGTGGAACTTGACGCAACCGCTTAGGCTCCCCCGCTGGTGAGCATGTCGCACCGCGACATCGAATCCGACTGGACATCGGGCGCGAATGGAGCGTCGTTCGGTGCATGCGCGGTGCCCTTTGGAAAACCCACCCAGTCTTTCTCGTCTGAGGCCATGGCGGGCGAGATGGAGCGACTTTCTGGCTTGCCACCGAAAGAGCTCCGGGCGGCCTGGGCCAAGGAATTCCGCCGCGAACCCTCTAAGGGCCTGTGGCCAGATTTGTTACTTGGGACTTTGGCGTGGCGGCTGCAGGAAAAGGCCTTTGGTGGCCACGACAAAGCCACGCGGCGCACCCGGTCGCTGACGGATTTAGCGAAGCTCGGCGTGCAGTCCGAGGCGAACCGTTCTCCGACGCCCCAAGCCGTTATCAGGAAAAAATACAGGGTAAAATCGGAAAAATCAGACCCAAGCGGTGATTTAG
>DATBCP010000298.1:0-10302 GCA_036270435.1 Rhizomicrobium sp.
CGCTTCGAGGGGCGCAAATCCGGCCATGCCACCAACAATGCCTTGCTGCGGGCGCTGTTTGCCGAGCCGGACAATTACGAGCGGGTGGAACTCTAGAGGCCCGTCCAGCCGTAAAAAACCGACACTTTCCCCCCACGCCCCTGGCACTGTATATAAAGAGCCAGGAGCGCGATCCGGCCCATTGGCCTGGTCAAGTCTTTGAAAATGCTTGATTTTACGCGTATACCAAGGAACGCAAATGGTCCCGCCTGTCTGTCTGAAGCCTGTTCTGCGCGCGGTTTTGCTGGGGACCAGCCTGGTGCTCCTGGCCGGCTGCTCGATTTTCGGCGGCAAGGATGACGAGACCAACAACGCCAACAAGGATGCCGCCAACTATCGCGAGCGCACGGTCGAGCAGATCTATGCCGATGGCTGGCGCGCCATCAATGCCGGCGCCTGGGATATCTGCGCCGCCCAATTCAATGAGGTGGACCGCCAGCATCCCTATTCGGTATGGGCCCGGCGCGCCATGCTGATCAGCGCCTTTTGCTCGTACCAGGCCAATGCCTATCCGCAGGCGATCGCCACTGCGGAAAATTATATCTCGCTGCATCCGGGCAGCCCGGAAGTGGCCTATGCCTTCTACATCAAGGCCATCGCGCTCTATGAGCAGATCGTGGATATCGGCCGCGACCAGTCCAACACCGAAGGCGCGCTGGTGGCGTTGCAGGACGTCGTGCAGCGCTTTCCCGACACCGAATATGCCCGCGACGCCACGCTGAAGATTGACCTCACCAACGACCATCTGGCGGGCAAGGAAATGGCAGTAGGCCGCTATTATCTTCGCCAGGGCGACTATATCGGCGCGATCAACCGCTTCCGCACCGTGGTGGATCAATATCAGACCACGCCGCAAATCGCCGAAGCCTTGGAACGCATCTGCGAGGCCTATTACAGCCTGGGCCTGGACCGCGAGGCCCAGACGGCGGCCGCCGTGCTGGGACGCAACTATCCCGGCTCCGGCTGGTACAAGGATGCCTATAACATCCTCAAGGGCCGCAACCTGAAGCCTGAGGAAGACAGGGGCTCCTGGATCAGTCAGGCTTTCCACAAAGTATTCTAGAGATTCGAAAAAGGCGAGGCGTGCTGGCGGCGCTGACCATCCGTGACATTGTCCTGATCGAGCAGGCGGCGCTGGAATTCGCGCCCGGCTTGAATGTGCTGACCGGCGAGACCGGGGCGGGCAAGTCCATTCTGCTGGATTCGCTGGTTCTGGCGGTGGGTGCCAATGTTCATGGAAAAGGGGGCCGGGCCAGTGTGCGGGCGGGCACCAATCAGGGTTCCGCCACAGCGGTGTTCGAGCCGGAAAAGGCGCATCACGCCTGGGCCCTGTTGCGCGAGCAGGACATGGAAACCGGCGGCGAAATCGTGCTGCGCCGGACCTTGGCCGCTGACGGACGCAGCCGCGCCTTTATCAATGACCAGGCGGTGGG
Source organism: Rhizomicrobium sp. (assembly GCA_036270435.1). Classification (GTDB taxonomy): domain Bacteria; phylum Pseudomonadota; class Alphaproteobacteria; order Micropepsales; family Micropepsaceae; genus Rhizomicrobium. The sequence goes on from DATBCP010000298.1 coordinate 1,473, forward strand.
CGTGGGCCTGTTGAAGGAACTGGGCGGCGCATTGCTGGAAGTCCATGGCCAGCAGGATGACCGCGGCTTGTTCGACACCGCCACCCATCGCGCCTTGCTGGATGGGTTCGGCGGCTTGAACGGCGATGTCCAGACGGTGGCGATGCTCCATGGCGAATGGGCAACGGCACGCGCCGCGCTGGAAGACTTGAGGGCGCTGGCGGACCGCGCCCAAGCCGAAGCCGATTTTACGCGCGCCGCTGCCCAGGAACTGTCTGACTTCGCGCCGGAGACGGGCGAAGAAGAAAGATTGGCGGGCGAGCGCGCCCTGATGATGAATGCGGCGCGGATTGTCGAGGAAGTGTCGTCGGCGCTGGAGTCGCTGTCCGGCGAACGCGGCGCCCAGACCGGGCTGGCACAGAGCTTGCGGAAACTGTCGCGCATGAATGAAGAGGCGCGCAAGATTGCCGGCGCAGCCGAAACCGCGCTGGAACAGGCTTATGCCTTGGCGGAAGAGGCGCGGCGGGAATTGGACTCCCTGTTGTCGCGGCTGGACAGCGACAGCAATGCGTTGGAGCGCACGGAGGAGCGGCTGTTCGGCTTAAGGGCGCTGGCGCGCAAATATGGTGTAACGCCGGACCGGTTGCCGGCGCTGTGCGAAGAGTTCGCCGCCAAGCTGGTTGCGCTGACGGCAGGCGGCAGCCAGATCAAGCAGGCTGAGGCCAAGGTGGCTGCCGCCCGCGACGCGTATCTTGCCGCCGCGCGCAAGCTGTCCAAGGCACGCGAAGGCGCGGCCAGGAAGCTGGACGCCGCGGTCGCGGCCGAACTTGCGCCCTTGAAGCTGGGCCATGCCAAATTCCGTGTGGCGCTGGAAAGGCTGGACGACCACAAGGGCGTGGCGATGGGCCTGGAACGGGTTGCATTCGAAGTGGCGACCGTGGAAGGCGCCAGTTTCGGCGGGCTGGCCAAAATCGCGTCCGGCGGCGAGCTGGCGCGTTTCTCCTTGGCGTTGAAAGTGGCGCTGGCGCAGGTCTCTTCGCCTGCCGCCCTGGTGTTCGATGAGGTGGATCGCGGCGTGGGCGGGGCGGTGGCCGACGCGGTGGGCGAACGCCTGCAGCGCCTGGCCGAAACCACCCAAGTGTTGCTGGTCACCCATTCGCCGCAGGTCGCCGCCCGCGCCGCCCGGCATTTCCGCATCACCCGCGCGAAAGACAGAACCAAGATCGAATTGCTGGGCGAAGAGGAGCGGCTGGAAGAAATTGCGCGCATGCTGTCGGGTGCCGCTGTGACGGCTGAGGCCCGCGCCGCCGCCAAGCGGCTGATGGCGGAAGCGACCGCGCCGGTCAAAAAGGCGCGCAAAAGAGCATGAGTGCCAAGGCTGTCGATAAGCTCACATCGACCGAGGCCGAGAAGGAACTCGACCGTCTGGCGCAAGAGATCGCCCGCGCCGACCGCAAATATCATGGCGAGGATGCGCCGGAGATCAGCGACGCCGATTACGACGCGCTGCGCCGCCGCAATGCCGAAATCGAGGCGCGTTTTCCCGCGGCTGTCCGCCCCGACAGTCCCAGCCATCGGGTGGGCGCCAAGGCGTCCGAAAAATTCGCCAAAGTCACCCACCGTGTGCCGATGCTGTCGCTGGACAATGCCTTTGACGATCAGGATGTGGCGGACTGGCTGGCGCGGGTGCGCCGCTTTCTGGGCCTGAAAGAGGGCGAGGACATCGTCGTCACAGCCGAGCCCAAGATTGACGGGCTGTCGGCATCTTTGCGCTATGAAAAAGATGTTCTGGTGCAAGGCGCCACCCGCGGCGATGGCAGCGAGGGTGAGGATATCACCGCCAACTTGCGCACCATCGATGACATCCCACTGCGCCTGAAGGGCAAGCCGCCGTCCGTGCTCGAAGTGCGCGGCGAGGTCTATATGACTCACAAGGCCTTCGAGGCGCTGAACAAGCGCCAGGCCAAGGACGGCAAGCCAACCTATGCCAATCCCCGAAATTCCGCGGCCGGTTCGGTGCGTCAGCTCGATCCGTCGATCACCGCCTCGCGGGCGCTCAATTTCTTCGCCTATACCTGGGGCGATATTTCTGAGCTACCCGCCAAAACCCAAAGCGGCATGCTGGAAAAGTTCCAGGACTACGGCTTCATCGTCAATCCGCTGGTGAAAAAGTGCGAGACGCTGGCGGACATAATCCAATTCTACCGCGACATTGAAAGCAAGCGTGCCCGCCTGGGCTATGACATTGACGGTGTGGTCTACAAGGTGGACCGCCTCGATTTGCAGGAGCGGCTGGGATTTGTCTCGCGCTCGCCGCGCTGGGCCATTGCTCATAAATTCCCCGCCGAACAGGCCGAAACGGTGCTGGAGGATATCGAGATCCAGGTGGGCCGCACCGGCAAGCTCGCGCCGGTGGCAAGGCTGAAGCCGGTCACGGTAGGCGGGGTGGTGGTGCAGAACGCCACATTGCATAACGAGGACGAAATCCAGCGGCTGGATGCGCGCATCGGCGATACCGTGGTGATCCAGCGCGCCGGCGATGTAATCCCGCAGATCCTGCGCGTCATTCCGGAAAAGCGCCCCAAAAGCGCAAAGCCGTACAAATTCCCCGACAAATGCCCGGTCTGCGGCAGCCATGCCGTGCGCGAAGTGGACGAGAAGACCGGCAAGATGGATGTGGACCGGCGCTGCACCGGCGGATTGATCTGCGACGCCCAGACGGTGGAGCGGCTGAAATACTTCGTCGGGCGCGACCAGTTCGATATCGAGGGCCTGGGCGGCACCATGATCGAGTTGTTCCACGAAAAGGGGTTGCTGAATGAGCCCGCCGACATCTTTGCCCTGACCCAAAAGCCCGAGAAAGTCAGCAAGGTGCTGGCGGAGCATCGCGCCGTGCTGTCAGAAGAACGCCGCGCGGCGGAGGGCAAGGAGCCGGTCAAAAAACCCAAGAGCGAAAAGGAACGCGAGGACAAAGTCGTCGAAAATCTGATGACGGCGATCGAGCGCCGCCGCACGATTCCGTTGGACCGGTTGATCAACGCGCTCGGCATCCGCCATGTCGGCGAAACCACGGCGCGGCTGTTGGCGCGGCATTACCGCTCGATCGATGCCTTCCTGGACGGCATGAAGGCCGACAATGCCCGTGATGAGCTGGAAAGCCTGGAAGGAATCGGCGGCGTGGTGGCGGAAGCGATCTACGATTTCTTCGACGAGCCGCACAATGTGAAGGCGCTGGACCGACTGCTGAAATGGCTGACGGTGACCAATATGGCGGCGCCGTCGAAATCCTCGCCGGTATCGGGCAAGACGGTGGTATTTACCGGCACGCTCGAGAAGATGACCCGCCAGGAAGCCAAGGCGCGGGCGGAGTCGCTGGGCGCGAAGGTGTCGGGCTCGGTCTCGGCCAAGACCGATATTGTGGTGGCGGGGCCTGGCGCCGGGTCCAAGCTCAAAGTCGCTCGGGAACACAACATCGAAATCCTGGATGAAGACGCTTGGCTGAAATTGATATCTTAATGTCATTCCCGGCCGAGCGCAGCGGCGCTGCGCGAGGGAAGGGAACCCAGGTGGAAAGACCTGGCGTGATCTATATACCTGGGTCCCCTTCCCTCACAGCGGCTTCGCCGCCGTTCGCCGGGGATGACAAGAGCAATCAAATCGCCCGCGTCGCCCTGTCCAGCCACTTGCTTGTGTCGGCATCGACCAGGGGCGAAATCGTGTCCCGCACCCGTGCATGATAGATGTTCAACCAGCCGCGTTCAAAGTCGTTCAGCAGTGACGATTCCACCAAATTGAGATCTATCGGCACCAGGGTGATGGTCTCGAACCCCATCATCGGCCGGTCACCACCGATGTCGTCCGCCTCGGTCACCACAATCAAATTCTCGATGCGGATGCCGAATTCGCCGGTCTTGTAGAAACCGGGCTCGTTGGAACAGACCATGCCGGGCTTCAGGGCCTGCATCACCGGCCGCTTGGAGATGTTCTGCGGCCCCTCATGCACCGACAGGTACGAGCCCACGCCATGGCCGGTGCCATGGTCGTAATCCAGCCCAGCTTCCCACAAGGGGCGGCGAGCAAAGGAGTCGAGTTGCATGCCGATGGTGCCGTCGGGGAAACGCGCGGTCGCCAGCGCAATGTGGCCTTTCAGCACCCGGGTGAAGCGGTCGCGCATTTCCGCCGTCGGTTCGCCCACCATGATGGTGCGGGTGACGTCGGTGGTGCCGTCGGGATATTGCGCGCCGGAATCGAGCAGGAACATCTCGCCCGGCCGGATGGTGCGGTTGGTGGAGCGCGTCACCCGATAATGCACGATGGCGCCGTTGCTGCCGGCGCCGGAGATGGTGTCGAACGAGACATCGCTTAAACAGCCGGTAGCGCGGCGATACCCTTCCAGCGTCTCCGCAACCTGGATCTCGGTCAGTTCGCCGCCCGCCGCATTGCTATCGAACCAGGCCAAAAACCGCGCCAATGCCGCGCCGTCACGGATGTGCGCCTGGCGCATGCCTTCGATTTCAAGCGTGTTCTTGCAGGCCTTGGGCAGCTGGCAGGGATCGGCCGCTTGCTTGATCTTGGCGCCCGCCTTGGCCAGCCGGTCGAAAATGGCGGCCGCGGCGGTGGACGGGTCCACCAGCACGCTTTTGTCTTTCATCGTATCCAGCGCGACCGCGAACCCAGACGGATCGTGCACCCGCACGCTGTTGCCCAAATGCGCCAGCAGTTCCGGCGAGCGCTTGGCCGGGTCCAGGAACAGGTCTGCGCCGCCATCGTCGCGCAGAATAGCGAAGGCCAAGGTGAACGGCGTATGCGGCACGTCATGGCCTCGAATGTTCAGCAGCCAGCACACGGAATCGGCCAAGGTGACCACAGCCGCTTCCGCGCCCGCTTTCTTCAGCCCATCGCTCAGGCGCAAGCGTTTGGCCTCGCTCTGCTCGCCGGAAAGATTCAGCGCGTGCGGCTTGGCCGGGGTGAGCGGCGGCGCAGGTTGGTCGTTCCACACCGCATCGATGGGATTGGAGTCCACCGCCACCAATGTGCCGCCGGCTTTTTCCACGGCGGCCTTGAGGTGCATCACGCCGTGCTGGGTGTGGAGCCAGGGGTCGTAACCCAGTTTTGCGCCTTTCGGCAGATGATCGGGAATCCAGCCCTGCGGTCCTTCCGCCACCAAGTCGCGCGGCTCGAACAAGGACGTATCGGTCTGGTTGCGAACCTGCAGGGTGTAGCGGCCATCGACAAAGACGGCGGCCTTGTCTTTCAGCACCACCGCCGATCCCGCCGAGCCGGTGAAGGAAGTTAGCCACGCCAGCCGCTCGGCAAAGGTGGGAAGATATTCCCCCATATGCTGGTCGCTGTGGGGAACCACGAAACCGTCCAACCCGCGCTTGTCCAACTCGGCGCGCAAAGCCGTGAGCCTGGGCGCACAGGTGGCGGGATCGGAAGTATCGTCATAGGTCTGAAAGGGCCTGTCCATGACCTAAGCCTAGCGCGCAGGCTTCTCCAGCACCAGCGCGCTCCAGGGCCCGGCGCGCCGTGCGCCGACAAAGCGCAGGTCGCGGTAGAAGCTGGTCACCAGCTTTTCCTGGTTGTTGAGCAGGCCTGACAGCAGCAGCACCGCGCCGGGCGCCAAACTGCGGATGATCTCCGGCGCCAGCCGGGTCAGCGGCCCGGCCAGGATATTGGCTATCAACAGGTCATAGGGGGCGGCCCGCGACAGAATGGGGCTCGCCAGTCCATCGGCCACCGCCGCCGCGACCCATGGACCCGCATCATTGGCGATCGCATTGTCGCGGGCAACTTCGACAGCCACCGGATCGATGTCCGAGGCCATCACGCGGCGCTTCCACAATTTCACCGCCCCGATGGCCAGCAATCCGGTACCCGTGCCCAGATCCAGCACATTGCGAAAGCTGCGTTCGCGCGCCATGTCGGACAGTGCCTCCAGGCACAGCGCGGTGGTCTCGTGATGGCCGGTGCCGAAGGCCAGCCCGGCCTCGATCTTGATCGGGATCACCCCATGCGGCACCTGGCCCGCATCATGTGCGCCATAGACGAAAAAGCGTCCGGCCCGCACCGGCGGCAGCCCTTCTTGCGACAGCCGGATCCAGTCCTGGTCGGGCAAGGGCTCGACCGTCACGTCGCGTCCGGCGATGCGCGAGAGATAATTGGCATCGGGTTGGGCGATATAGAGCGCCTCCACTACCGCGCCATCGGCAAAGGGTTCTTCCACGATCAGCACGGCCTGGGCGCTGCCGTCCAACTCCAGCGCCGCCGAGACATCGGCGGCTTCAGGCTTGGTGAGGGCGATGGAGGCCTTCCAGAGGGGAGGTGCGATCATGCCCTTGCCACAAACTGGTCGATCACCCGCTTTTCGCCGGCCTTGTCGAAATTCACCGTCAGCTTGTTGCCTTCCACGAATGTCACCCGGCCATAGCCGAATTTCTGGTGGAACACCCGGTCTCCGCGATTGTAAGCCGAAGCACTTGGGTCGGAAGTCTGCGCGCTCCAGGCTTGTGCTTCGATCAAGGGCGGGCGGGTGCGGATGGTGCCAGCCGCCGCACGATTTGCCTGCGCCCGTTTCCAGCCCGGCGAGTCATAGGTGCTACCGAAACTGGCGGCATTCTCATTGTCGCGGAAGCCGGCATAACCGCCGTAGAATCCCTCATCCACCGTCGCATCAATATGGCTTTCGGGAATTTCCTTGATGAATCGCGACGGCAGCGCGCTTTGCCAGGACCCATGCACCCGCCGGTTGGCGGCAAAGGAGATCCGCGCCCGCTGCTTGGCCCGCGTCAGCCCGACATAGGCCAGCCGGCGTTCTTCTTCCAATCCGGCCAAGCCATTTTCATCCATGGTGCGCTGGGAGGGAAAGAGGCCTTCCTCCCAGCCCGGCAAAAAGACAGTGTCGAACTCCAGCCCCTTGGCGGCATGCAGGGTCATCAGGTTGATGCGGTCACCGGTCTCGTCCTGGGCGATTTCCATCACCAGGCTGACATGCTCCAGAAACGCAGTGAGGGATTCAAATCCCTCCATCGATCGGACGAATTCCTTCAAATTGTCCAGCCGGCCGGGCGCTTCCGCCGATTTATCGGCCTTGAGCATGTCGGTATAGCCGCTTTCGTCCAGCACCATCTCGGCCAGCTCGGTGTGCGGCAGCACTTTCGCGGTGTCGCTCCAACGAGAGAAATTGCCCGCCAATTCCGCCAGCGCCTTGCGCGCCTTGGGTGGCAGTTCGTCGGTATCGGCGATCTCCCGCGCCGCTGACAGCAAGGGCATCGCCTTGGCACGGGCAAAGGTATGCAAACTCGCCACGCTGGCATCGCCGATGCCGCGTTTCGGCTTATTGACGATGCGCTCAAAGGCCAGGTCGTCATCGCCCTGGGCGATCAGGCGCATATAGGCGATGGCATCGCGGATTTCCGCCCGCTCATAAAAGCGAGGGCCGCCAATCACCCGATAGGGCAGGCCCAGCGAAATAAAGCGGTCTTCGAATTCCCGCATCTGGAAGGAGGCACGCACCAGGACCGCCATCTCGGAATAGGCTCGACCCTGGCGGTGCAGGTCTTCGGCGTCGGCGGAGACATTGCGGGCTTCCTCCTCGGCGTCCCACACGCCGGCGACACGGATCTTTTCGCCCGCATCGCCTTCGGTCCAAAGCGTCTTGCCCAACCGGCCCTTGTTGGCGGCGATCAGGCCGGAAGCCGCGCCCAGGATCACGGGCGTGGAGCGATAATTGCGCTCCAGCCTTATCACCTTGGCGCCGGGGAAATCACGCTCGAAACGCAGGATGTTTTCCACCTCGGCGCCGCGCCAGCCATAGATGCTCTGGTCGTCATCGCCCACCACACACAGGTTGGCGGGACGGCTTTCCTGGTTTCGCGCCAAGATTTTCAGCCACAGATACTGCACCACATTGGTGTCCTGATACTCGTCAACCAGCATGTAGCGGAAGCGGTCGCGGTAATCGGCCAGAATATCGGCATGGGTGCGCAAGATGTGCAGCGTCTCCAGCAACAGATCGCCAAAATCCGCCGCATTCAGCGCCTTCAATCGTTCCTGGTACTGGCGATACAGCATCTTGCCCTTGCCAAAGGCATAGCCCTGCGCCTCGCCTTCGGAAACATCGTCGGGTCGCAAGCCCCGGTTCTTCCAGGCGTCGATCATCGCGGCCAAGGTGCGGGCCGGCCAGCGCTTCTCGTCAATCCCTTCCGCATCGATCAGCTGCTTCATCAGCCGCAGCTGGTCGTCACTGTCCAGGATGGTGAAATTGGATTTCAATCCCGCCAGCTCGGCATGGCGGCGCAGCATCTTGGCGGCGATGGAATGGAAGGTGCCCAGCCACTGCATGCCTTCCACCACGCCGCCGATCAGCGCGCCGATGCGCTCTTTCATCTCCCGCGCCGCTTTGTTGGTGAAGGTGACGCAGAGGATCTGGCCAGGCCAGGCTCGGCGGGTGGCCAGAATATGCGCCAGCCGGGTGGTGAGCACCCGCGTCTTGCCGGTGCCCGCGCCGGCCAGCACCAGTACGGGACCATCCACCGTCTCCACCGCCTCGCGCTGTTCCTTGTTCAGCCCGGCGAAATAAGGCGGTTCGCGGGGTACAGGCGCAGAGGGTTGCTCTTCGCCGAACGCGGAATCCAAAGGATCGGAATAGCGATCGCCATAACTGCTCACGGCGCAACCAAGGAATCTGAAAGCATGAGAACGATATTAGAACGCGGGGGCCAAAAAGCCCATTTATTTATCGCTCTGGTCTTTGTCCAGCCTGTGGCCGACCAGGCGTTGTTCCGCTTTGTCTTTCCGGGCTTCCGACAGCTTGCGCAGATGCTTGGGCGTGCCATGCAGCACCCGGTTG